>DATKFB010000592.1:0-9132 GCA_035544435.1 Polyangia bacterium | reverse complement strand
CGAAGCGCTGCGACAGGAAGCGCACCTGGCGTTCGCTGTCCTCGAGGCGCGGGTTGACGAAGATGCTCACGAACGAGCCGAAGAAGCTGTCGCCCGTGCCGACGCGCCGCTGCCCGCGCGCCGGCTGCACGAGCCAGCGCCGCACGTCGGCCAGCAGCTCCTCGGAAATGGGGTTGAGGTCGCCCCGGAACGCCAGCACGTAGGCCGTGCCGGGGCGCAGGCGCGCCGACTCGGCCACGGGGAAGTCCCACAAGGCCGCGGCGCGCGCGATGGCCTCGTCGGCCGTGCGCGCCTCGAGGTGCACGTCCGGTCCCGCGCCCCGCGTGACGCGCAGCCGGAACCGCTCGTCCCAGATGTCGTAGACGATCTCCGTGCGCTGAAAGGCCAGCGCAATGGGCTCGGTCGAGCCATCCTCCTGGAGCGCCACTCGCAGCAGGACCCGGGTCACGAAGCCGGAGGTGAGGTGGGCCCGATCGTCCGCGCCGAAGAGATCTTGGAGCCCCACGCTCACGACGAGCTGCGTGGGCGTGATGGCCAGGCCCGTCGTGCGCCGCGGCACGTCGTCGCCCGCGCCGCGGGCGCGTGGCGACGCGAGCGTTGCCGCGACGAGCGCGGCGGCGAGGCGAGCGGCGGGGCGGCGCGCGTTCATCAGAAGGAGCTGCGGGAGAGCGCGTTGGCGATCGAGATCGTGAAGATCCCCACGTAGGTGTCGAGCCGCAGGCCGAGGTCGCCCGTCAGATCGATGGGCAGCTTGCTCCACGTCAAACCCCCCGGGGGTGACAGGTCGCCGTCGCTCGCCATGCCGAGCAGACCCACGGCGGCGAAGGCGTCGCCCCCGTAGACGAAGCCGCGGCGCCGCCAGACGGGGATCGCGTACTCGACGAGGGCGCGGGCGGCGTAGTCGTCGTAGCGGTGCCCCGCGATTGACGTGCCGAGGAGGTTGCGCGAGGGCAGCGTCGAGAAGTTCATGCCGAGCGCGCGCCGGGGCAGCAGCAAGTTCAGGTCACCGATGAAGAACCGATCGAAGTAGGGCGCGTCTCCCACGATGGCGCCGCCCAGCAGGTGGAACCCGAGGGCGTGACCGCGCCGCATCTTCACGTACAACGACGCCTGGACGAGGGCCTTGCCGAACCCGTAGCTGCCGCCGATGACCGGGCCGCCCGCTTCGAGGGTGCCCACGACGTGCGCGCCCGAGCGCGGCAGCACGGGATCGGAGCGCGTGTCGTAGTCGAGCGTGAGCGCGACGGTCGCGACGCGGCTCGCGCCTTCGCGCACGTCGAAGGCGATCGGCGCCGTCGTTCCGTCGGGCAGCGAGCGCTCGCGCAGGGGCGGCAGCCGCGCGTTCACGGACTCTCCTCGGACATCGACGCTGGCGCGGACGGCGCGCGTCAGCGTTCTGCTCACGCCGAGCATGCCGCCCACGCGTCGCGTATTCGCCGCTGTGAAGTGTCCCGGGTCGGGGTCGTCGTCGGCTCCCGAATCGCGATAGAACTCGCTGCCGTCGTTGTAGAGCGCGGTCGCGGAGAGCGCGAGCCCGCCCGGCGCCTGGCGCTCGGGGATCGAGCCATGCAGGCGCAGCCCGAGCCCCTTCTCGGAGTCGAGGACGAGCGGCTTCGTCGACGCGACGAAGCCGCCGCCCAGATTGACGCCGCGGCCGAGGAAGTTCGTGTCCGAGACGTCGGCGCCGCCCCAGAACGCCGTCGCCGAGCTCGTGCTCGGGTAGAGCTCGTTGATGACGAGCGTGCCCCGCTCCTCGACCTCGACGAGCAGGACGACGCCGCCGCGGCGCTTGCCGCGCTGGACCGACAGCCGCGCGTCGAGGAAGTGCCCGAGCGCGAGCAGGCGGAAGCGCGCGGCCTCGACGCGCGGATCGGACGCGACGACGGCGTCGCCCGCCTGGAGGCCCAGCTCGGCAAGGATGAGGGACGCCTTCGTCCGCCGGTTCCCGCGCACGACGATCTCCTCGATGACGTAGCGGGGACCGAAGGAGGGGTCGACGAACTCCGGCGCCGGCGCGGCGTCGGCGCCGTCCTCGTGCTCGGCGGGGCGGTCGTCTCCGCCGCTCCCGGCGGGTTGGGCGCGGGCGGCCCCGGCCGCGAGCCCCGCGCCGAGGACGATGACGAGCGAGGCCCGCGCGGTCTTGGCTGGGCGGCCGCGCACGTCCGTCAGTTGGGGGGAACGAGCTCGGGGGGGGCGGGGCTGTCCAGATCGCGGCGGTGGTCGTCCGGCGGCGCGAGCACCGACATGCGCATCAGCACGTCCTGGAGGCGGCGTTGATCGGCGCGCGTCTCGTAGACGCCGCGCAGGTTGTTGAGCATGCGCAGGAGGATCTGCTTGCGCGTTGCCGGCTCGAGGCGGCGCGGGTCGATGGGGCCGTCGTCGCCGGTGGCGCGCTGATAGAGCGACTGCATGTCGGCCTCGTCGAGCGGCACGCCCTCGAACGGGTCGATGAAGACGGCGCCGCCCGGAGTCGGGCTGCGCACGAGGAAGTGGCCGGGGTACGAGACGCCGCGCGCCTCGACGCCCACGCGCCGGCACACCTCGATGAGCACGACGCCCAGCGTGATGGGGATGCCCGTGCGGCGGTCGAGCACCTCGTTGAGGAAGCTGTTGCGCGGGTCGTAGTAGTCGTCCGAGTTGCCGTGGAAGCCGAGGTCGCCGTAGAGGACGCGCAGCACGGTGGCCATGGGCGGGTCGGCCGGCGCTTGCCCAAGGGCACGACGCGCGCGCGCCGCGAAGCGATCGAGCGCCGCGATGTACGAAGGAATGTCGAGCCCGGGGTACTCCCCCTCGGCGATCATGAGCGCGGCCTGAGCGAGGTCGACGGTCGCGTCCGGCCGCCCCACGACATGGGCGAACAGGCTCAGGTCGGCCTCGTTCATTCTCGCAGCATAACCAGATTCGTCCCCGCCTCAAGTGCGCGTGATCAACGCGCGCAGGCGCGATCGGCGCGTCGGTCTAACCGGCCAGCTAACACTACTGCGTCAGGTGGACCTTTTTTGACGGCGAGCAGGGAACGAGCGCAAACCGACTGCCCCCGGCGAAAGGGGGAAGGGGAAGGTTTGCCGAGTGCATTCCCCGTCGCTTGCGTTAGCTTTCGGTCGAAGCGCGCGGCACGGCCCAACTGACGCAGTAGAGCTAACCGGCCAAGATCGCGAGGAACTTGGCGCCGTAAAGCTCGACCTTCTTGGGACCCACGCCCGGGATCTCGAGCAGCTCGGCCTCGGTGCGCGGACGGCGCTCGGCGAGATGGACGAGCGTCGCGTCGCTGAACACGATGTAGGCGGGCACGCCGCGCGCGTCCGCGATGGTCCTGCGCAGCGCCTTGAGAGCCAGGTACAGCTCCGCGTCCAGATCGTCGCCGGTCGGCGCGGGCGCGAGCCGCGCGCGACGCGAGCGCGGGATCACGGGCGCGGCCGCCACGGCCTCGCCGAGGACGTCGTACCTGCCGCACACGTCGCACGACGTCTCGCACGGAGCCATGCGCTCGCCGAGGTAGCGCGTCACGGCCTCGTGTCGGCACGCGCGCGCCGCCGCGAGCCGGAACATCTCGCGCACCTGCGCGCGCTGGCGCTCCGCGACGGCAGCCTCGACGTCGTCGCTGAACCGGTCGTAGCTGACTACGTCGGCCCACGAGTAAAACAGGACGCAGTCGCTCGCGAGGCCGTCGCGCCCGGCGCGCCCGATCTCTTGATAGTAGCCCTCGATCGAGCGCGGCATGTCGCGGTGGATGACGTAGCGGACGTTCGATTTGTCGATGCCCATGCCGAAGGCCACCGTGGCGACGACGACGTCGACGCGGTCGCGCCGAAAGTCTTCCTGCGCGCCGTTGCGCGCCGTCGCGTCGAGGCCGGCGTGGTAGACGGCGGCGCGCACACCGTGCTCGCGCAGGAAGGCCGCCGTGCTCTCGGTCGACTTGCGCGACAGGCAATAGACGATGCCGCTCTGCCCGGCGCGCGCGCGCACGAGGCGCAAGATGGCGTCGCGCACGCGCGGCGCGCGCGGACCGGCGACGTCCGCGTCCTCCCCCGCGGTCGGCTCGCCCTTGCGATAGACCGAGATGCGCAGGTTGGGCCGGAAGAAGCTGCCGCGGAAGCTGGCCGGCTCCACCATGCCGAGCTGCTCGATGATGTCGGCCGTGACCCCCGGCGTGGCCGTGGCAGTGAGGGCGAGGACGGGCACGCCCCCAAAGCGCGCCTTGAGCCCCGCGAGGTTGCGGTAGGCCGGGCGGAAGTCGTGTCCCCACTGGCTGATGCAGTGAGCCTCGTCGACGGCGATGAGGCGCAGGTCCAGGCGACCGAGCACGTGCCCGACCGACGCCTCGATGCCCTCGGGCGCCGCGTAGCAGAGCTCGTACTCGCCCGCCGCGAGCGCCTGGACGCGCCGCCGCCGCTCCTCGAGCTCGAGCGTCGAGTTCAAGAACGTCGCGCGCAGGCCGACCTCCGTGACGGCGTCGACCTGATCTTTCATGAGCGCGACGAGCGGCGAGACGACGAGCGTCGTACCGCCGAGCACGCGCGCGGGAATCTGGTAGGTGAGCGACTTGCCCGCGCCCGTCGGCATGACGCCCACGCAGTCGCGGCCCGCGAGCACCGCCGTGATGATCTCCTCCTGCCCTGCTCGAAACGCGTCGAAGCCGAAGACCTCGCGCAAGACGGCGCGGGCCGCGCCGTCCGCAACCGGCGGCGGCCGCCACCCGAGCTGGACCGCCCGCGTCTTCAAGGCTCCAGAGACCTCCTTGAGCGCCGTGAGCGCGGCTTGGCCGAAGAGCTCGGGGCGCGCGCGGAAGACGTCGCGCAGGCGCGCGAGCTCGGCGCTGCAGCTGGCGCGCAAGTCGGGATCGAGGCGGTTCCCGCCGCGCCAGCGCGAGGCGAGCGCCCGGGCATTGGCGTCGATCTCGGCGGCGGCCGTGACGGACATGGTGCTCTCGTTTTCGACCGACTCCACTTCGAGTTGCCTGAAGGCGAGGTTGCCAGAGTAGCGCTCGGACTCCAAGAAGTCGCACTCGAACGACGTCAGGAGCTCGCCGACGTGTACATGCGCAGCGCCCGTCCCCAGATGGCGCGCGCGATCGCGGCGAACGCCAGGCCGCCCAGCCAGGCGAGCGCGGCGTTGCGGGCCGAGAGCCGTCCGAGCAGCGCGAGCGCCGGATAGGTCGTCATGAGCGCGAGCGGAAAGACGAACGTGAAGAGGTAGTAGAGCGCGCCCTTGAAGATCGTGATGGGCCAGCGGCCGGCGTCGAACAGCGACTGGAAGAGGTACGACAGGTTGTCGACCTTCACGACCCAGAAGGCCGCGCTCACGACGAGGATCCAGAACGAGTAGAGAACGATGATGGCGAGGACGAGGAAGACGACGCCAAGGAGCAGCTCCTTCGGGCCGGGCCACCGCCCGAGGTGCGCGAAGGCGTAGACGAAGATGCCGAGCGCTCCCAAGACGTCGATGATCCGCCAGGGCTCGAACTTGGCCGTCGAGACCAAGAACTGCGCGTCGGCGGGCTTGAGCAGCACGAAGTCGAGCGTGCCGCGCCGTACGTGTTCGACGACGGCCGTGAGGCTCGGGCTGACGCCGCCCTCGAGGACGGCGCGCACGAGCGTGAACCAGCCCACGACGACGAGCGCCTCGGGGAACGACCAGCCCGCGACGGTCTGGCGCGCGCCGAAGACGACGAAGAGCGGCAGCAGCGTCACGCTCATCCACAGGGCCGTCACGAAGCCGCGCACGACGAAATCGCTACGGTATTGCATGGCCGTGACGGCCGACATGCGCACTTGAACGCCCAGCAGCCGGCCGTAGCGCAGGATCGTCTTTGCCCCGCCCGCCGTCACGCGTGCGTCTCCTAGCCTCCGAAGGCCGCGAAGCGCCGCACGCCCGCGCGCCACACCAGCATCGCGCACGCGAACAGCACGAGGACGTAACCCCACTGGACGGCCAGCTGTCGCAGCGCTGCCGCCGGGGCCATGAGCCCGATGAGGACCTCGACGGGGAACCCGAGCATGAAGCGCAGCGGCAACACGGCGGCCGTGCGACCGATCCAGGACGGCAGCGCCTCGAGCGGGATGAGGTAGCCCGAGAAGACCGCGTGCACGGCCAGCCACAGCTCGAAGACGGCCACGGCGCTCTCGACGAAGAAGGCCAGGGCGCCCACGAGCACCATCGTGAAGAAGATGAGCAGCCAGGCGCCCATGAGCGACGCCGCGAAGATGCCCATGAGCGCCGGATCGTGCAAGGCCAGGCGATCGCCGGCCGCCGCGATCATGATGGCGAGGATGGGCGACACGACGATGGCGCGCATGGGCACGCCCGCGAGGTGCTGGGCCGCGTAGGCGAAGACCGGGTGGACGGGGCGCAAGAGGCGCGACGAGAGCGTGCCGTCGCGGATCTCCATCGACATCTGCCACACGACCCACGTGCTGGTCAGCAGGCGCACGGCGAGCACGCCCAGGTAGTAGGCCGTGAACTCGCGTTGGTCGAAGCGCCCCACCGGGCCCTCGGCGGCCACGGCGTGCCAGATCGCCAGCATGACGAGCGGCATGTTCGTCGTGAGGATCCAGACCACGAACTCGGCGCGGTAGGCGACGATCTCGGCGAGGCCGACGCGGAACAGCGTCGGGAAGGCGCGCGCCGCGTGGCGCAGGCGCTCTGCCGCGGGAGGTGGCGCCGGGGCGGCGGCCGGGCTGGTCGCCGCGGCGTTCAAGCGGGCACGCGCGCGTCGGCACGCGGTTGCTTGGGCACGCCGCGAAACAGCTCCTGCATGACCTCCTCGAGCGGCGGATCCTCGACCGTGAGATCGACCACGGGCAACGCCGCCAGCGCGTCGCGCACGACGCCCGCGAGCCGCGCGCCCGGCACCGACAGGATGACCTGCACGCCGTCGGCGGACACGATCGTGCCGAGCCTCTCGAGCGCCTCTGGCGCGGCGGGCTGCGCCAGGCGGATCGTGACGCGCTTGTCGGGGCGCACGCGCCGCACGAGCTCCTTGAGGTCGCCGTCGTAGATGAGCCGCCCGTGGTCGATGACGACGACGCGCGGGCACAGCGCGACGACGTCGTCCATGTAGTGGCTCGTCAGCAGCACGGTCGCGCCCGTGCGCTCGTTGTACCCGCGCACGAACTCGCGCATCTTGGCCTGCATCGCGACGTCGAGGCCGATCGTCGGCTCGTCGAGGAACAGCACGCGCGGCTTGTGCAACAGCGCCGCGACGAGCTCGCACTTCATGCGCTCGCCGAGCGACAGCTGGCGCGTCGGCTTATTGACGAGATCGCCGATCTCGAGCAGCTCGACGAGCGACGCCACGGTGGCGTCGGCCTCGGCGCGCGGCACGTCGTAGATCGCGCGGTTCATCGCGTAGGTCTCGGATGGCGGCAGATCCCACAGGAGCTGCTGCTTTTGGCCCATGACGAGCGTGATCATCTTGAGGAAGCGCGGGTCGCGCGTGTGGGGCACGAACCCGCCCACGCGGGCCGCGCCCGACGTCGGGTGCAAGAGGCCGGCGAGCACCTTGAGGGTCGTCGTCTTGCCGGCCCCGTTCGGCCCGAGGAACCCCACGCGCTCGCCGCCCTCGATGCGGAACGACAGGCCGTCGACGGCCTTGACCTCGTCGTAGTGCCGGCGCAGCACGGAACGCAGCGCGGCGGCCACGCCCGGAGCACGCTTGTGCACCCGGTAGGTCTTCGTGAGCGTCTCGACCTCAATCACGGGGATGAGCGTAACGCGAAGAGGAGCGCGGCATCTGACGTGTATGCTGCGAACGAGGAGACCGGCATGGCAACCGTGACGCTCACGACCCAGAACTTCCAGGAGCACGTCGAGAAACCGGGCATTCTGGTCATCGATTGGTGGGCCACCTGGTGCGGTCCCTGCAGGGCCTTCGCGCCAATCTACGAGAAGGCCTCCGACAAGTACACCGACGTCGTGTTCGGCAAGATCGACACCGACGCCGAGCAGGAGCTGGCCGCCACCTTCGAGATCCGCTCGATCCCGACGCTCATGGTGTTCCGCGACCAGGTGCTCGTCTTCGCGCGTCCGGGGATGATCCCGGGCGCGGCGCTCGAGGATCTCGTCGACAAGGTCAAGGCGCTCGACATGGTCGAGGTCCAGCGCAAGGTGGCGGAGCAGGAAGCCGAGCACGCGCGCCAGGAATCTCCCGAGGTTAAGAAAGACAAGGCCAGCTCGGGCGGATGACGGACCGCGGTAGCCCGCGTGGCCGCGGAGTGATATCCATGATCCGATGCCGGTGGGCCACGTCGACGACTTCGTCCAGGAGCTGAAGCGGGTCGGGGAGGTGGCCTTCCGCAAGCGTCATGTCGCGCCGGTCCTCATCGTCACAGGCCGCGCGACGCGCGGCGAGCGCGCCCAGACCAACGAGGTGACCCGCGTGACCTCGCTCAAGGGCTCGGGCAAGCACCGCGCGAGCCTCGCGCTCGTGCACCGCGTCTTCCCACTCGCCAAGGCGCCGAACGCGCCCGTAGGCCCCGTCGTCGTGGGGCGCACCTCGGAGAACGACGTCCGCATCCCCGAGCACTCGATCTCGAAGCGCCACTGCGCCTTCGAGCTCAAGGACGGACTGATGACGGTCACGGACTGCGGCTCGACCAACGGCACGACGCTCAACGGTACGCCGCTCGAGTCCGGCGCCGCCGTACCCCTATGCGGCGGCGAGCAGATCACGATGGGGCGCTTCACGTTCGTGTACGAGACGCCCGCCGGCTTCCTCGAGTTCGTGAGTGGCCTTGTAAAATAGGCAAAGAGGTAAAGAGGCAAGTAGAACGACTCGGCCCGCGCCGTCGCGCTCAGGCGCGCGCTTCGCGGTGCGCTGGGAGCGTCAGCACGGGGCAGTGGGCGTGCTGCACGACCTTCTCGGCGACGCTGCCTATCAGGACGTGGCCGAGGCCGCTGCGCCCATGCGTGCCCATGATGATGAGGTCGGCGTGCGTCTTGTCCGCGTGGCCGACGATCTCCTTGTCAGCCTGGCCGACGAGCACGTTGCTCTCGCAGGCGACGCCTCGCCCGCGCAGCGATTCCTCCTGGGCCGTGAGGCGGCTCGTGGCCTCCTGCACGGCTGACGCGATATCGATCGGTAACGTCACGACCTCCATGGGCGGCGGCAAGGGGTACGTCATCTCGGTCGCG
>DATKFB010000591.1:0-5843 GCA_035544435.1 Polyangia bacterium | reverse complement strand
CGGGCGCCCTGCCCCTCGGCATTGTGTACGCCGATCTGGCGCGCCGCGGGCGCTTCTCAGTCTTGTGCGGCCCGCGCTTCAACGCCGCGCGGGGCGGCGCCGATCTGTGGGCGCTCGAGCTGGCGGGCCACGCCGAGGCGGCGTGGGGCATGCAGGAGGCTATGGCCTGGGCCGACCAGGGCAGCGAGGTCTTCGTGATCTCGCAGCTCGGCACCACGCGCGGCATCATCGCGACGCTGCGCGAACAACTGGGTCCGCAAGCGCTCGGCCCCGAGGACCAGATGCTGCTCGGCGCGCAGGCCGAGCTCGGCCTCAACGTCGCGACGGGGGCGGCGACCTCGCTCCTGAATGGAGGCGTCGGTGGCCTCCTTCACTTCGGCGAGAAGCAGGCCGTGAGCAACGCCACGACGGCCGTCGCTTTCAAGATCGACAACACCTTCCGCGAGCGCGTGCGCGTCGGCGTTCCCATGGCCTTCCGAGGGGGAACGGGCACCTGGTTCGTGGCGCGCGGCACGCCCTACAAGCAGCGCGACACCGACGGGAGCCTGCGCTTCAAGCGCGTGCGCTTCAAGACCTACGAGATGCTGCGCGTGCGCGCGCACTGAGCGGAGCGGCGCCCGCGCCCTTGGGCTTCGTCGAAAGCTTCGTCGCGGGCTCGTCCGCGCCGAAGCCGCGCGCGGCGGCGTGGTCCATGGCGAGGAAGATCGCGCCCGTGAGCTCGGCGCGGTTGCCCAGCGTCGAGGGCACGACGGCCACGCCGGCCGGCAGCAGTGAGTGCCTCGCCACGGATGCACGCACCGGACCCACGAGCGTCTCGCCCGCCTGCGCGACGGCGCCTCCGAGGACGACCATCTCTGGGTTGAGGACGTTCAGCAAGTAGGCGATGCCGCGCCCGAGGTACTCGCTCGCCTCGCCGAGAATGCGGCGCGCCACGGGATCGCCCTCGCGGGCCGCCGCCGCCACCGACGTCGACGACAAGGGCATCGGCAGCTCGGCGAGCACGGTCGGCTCGCCGGCGGCGACGGCGCTCTCGGCGGCGCGTCCGATGGCCTTGGCGGACGCGACGGTCTCGAGGCACCCGAGGCGCCCGCAGCCGCACGGCGCGCCGGGATAAACGACCGGGCAGTGCCCGATCTCGCCCGAGAACCCGCGGCGCCCGAAGAACAGCTTCCCGTCGAGGACGATGCCCGAGCCAACGCCGCTGCCCACGTGGATCCAGACGTACGAGCGCGCGCGGCGCGCCGCGCCGACGCGCCCCTCGGCGACGGCCGCGGCCTGCGCGACGTTGTTGACGACGACGGGCACGTCGAGCGCCTCGGTGAGCGCCGAGCGCAGCGGGAAGTCGTGCCAACCGAGGTTGGTCGCCAGGACGCAGTGGCCCGTCTCCTGATCGACGAGGCCCGGCACCGTGGCGCCCACGACGCGCACGGTGTCGCGCGTGACGCGGGCCTCCGCGAGGGTCTCGCCGACGAGCGTGCGGGCCGCCGAGAGCGAGCGCGCGGGAGAGCCGACGATCGAAGGCTGCTTGCGCACGACCTGGATCGCGCCGAGGGAGTCGGCGACGGCCACCGTGGTCGCCCTCACGCCGAAGTGGATGCCGACGTAGACGCTCCCTCCCGCTGCGGTGCGGCCGGGCCGCACGCGCCCGGCCGACACTCGACGCTTTGCCATCGGGGCCAGTCTAAAGGGCCGGCGCAAAGCGCGGCAAGAGCAATCGGGAGCGATGCTGCAAAGGCGCGCCGTTCCAGCGACCCGGCGTCGTCGCGCGCGGGCGCGCGTGGCCTCGGCGACCGGTCAGGCGCGACGCTTGGCGCGCCGGCAGGCCATCTCGGCGATCTTCTCGATGAAGTCGGGGTAGAGGTACCCACCCTCCTCCGCCGCCCACGCGAGATCCTCGCCGTCGGCCAGGTAGGGGTTCGGGTTGGCCTCGACGACGTAGATGGCCTCGTCGTGCGCCAGGCGCACGTCGATGCGACCGTAGTCCCGCAGCCCGGCGGCCTGGTAGGCGCGCACGGCCACCTCGCCGAGCCGCTTGCGCAGCTCAGACGAGAGGTTCTTGGCGATCTCGTTCTGGATTCCCTTGCTCTCGCGATACTTGACGCTCCACTTGGCCTTGAACGTCGCGATGCGGCTCTCGACGGTCGAGTCGGTGGCGAACACCATCTCGATGGGCGGGAACGAGACCGGCGTCTCGCCGCCCATGACGCCGATGTAGAGCTCGCGTCCCGCGATGAACTCCTCGACGATGGCGTCTGTGTCGAACTTCTCGTGGATGAAGGTAACGCGCTCCTTGAGCGCGTCGTCGTCGCGCACGACGGACGCCTGCGCGATGCCGACCGACGCGTCCTCGTCGAGCGGCTTGACGATGAGCGGAAAGCGCAGGTCGGAGGGGCGCGTCAGCGTCGCGCCCTGCTTGCACACCATGAAGTGCGGGATGCGGATGCCCTCGTAGGCGAGCACCTTCTTCGTGAGGGCCTTGTCGCGCGCCAGCATGAGGCCCTCGCACGACGCGCCCGTATACGACATGCCCAACATCTCGAGCACGGCGGCGACCGTGTAGTCGAGCGCCGACTGGTCTCGAAAGCGCTCCGTGAGATTGAAGACGACGTCGGCGGGCGCGGCGCGCAGGCCCTGTGCGAGCTGATCGAGGTCGCTCTTGAAGCCGAGGAAGCGAACCTCGTGGCCCTTGCCGATGAGGGCACGCGCGACGTCGAACTCGGCCTCCTCGGAAGCCTCGAGCTCCTTCTTGTAATCCTGCGACGCGGGCGGATCGCCATCCGTGTCGAACAGAACGAGCACGCGCGTCTTCTTCATCGGCTCGTCCTACCTTGATAACCGATTGGGGAAGGCAGCGTCAACGCGCGCCGGCGTCGGGTCTGGCCGCGGGCTGCGGAGCACGAACGGCGGCAGGTGCCGCGACACCGGGCGGCGGTGCCGCCACGCCCGGAGACGGCGCAGCCACGCCCGGCGGTAGCGCCCCCACGCCCGGAGGCGGGGCAGCCGTGGGCGGAGCCGCGGGAACGCCACCATCGCCGCCGGCCGGTGGAGGCGCGGGCGGAGGCACCTCCTCGCGGTACCCAAGCAGCGTGTTCTTCTGATCGAGCGGCGTCAGCTTCACGATGAGCTTCGTGTCGCCGAACGTGTACGCCCGCGTCTGGACCGGCACGAAGCCCTCGCATTGAATGATGAGGTCGAGCGGCCCGCTGTCGCGCGGGCGCTGCAAGATGAGCGGCTGGTGCGGCGCGATCAGGCCGAGGCGCCGCTTGCCCCAAAAGACGCCGACGCGCTTCTGGACGGGCGTCGCCGTGATCGTGATTTTCACGGTCGCGGGCAAGGGCGCGGGCGCCGCGACGCCCGGCGGCGCCGCGCCTGGCGCCACGGGCGCCGGCGCGCCCGGACCTTGAGCGCGCCCCATCGCGGAGACGCCCACGAGCGCCAGCGCCGAGACGAGCTCCCAGCGTCGAGACGAGCGCGTCATTCGTCTCCCCCCGCTCCCGCGGGCGCGGCGCCGCCGCCGGCCTTGGCCTCGGGGCTGTCGGGCGCGGGCGGAGGCGGCCCTGGATAGACGATGCCCGGCTTCGGCACGTACCCGATGATGGGCGTCTTCTGATCCCCCAGGATGTTGCCCTCGAGCACGGTGACGGGCAGCGGCGGGTCGAGCACGTAGACGTAGCCGCGCGAGGGAATCCGCATCTCGTAGACCATGTCCTCGAAGAGGAACTGACGCTGAAACCCCATGGGCGAGTCGCCCACGACGCGCTTCTGCCGATGCTGCAGGATGAACGAGTACATGCGGATCGCGAGGTGGTTGGGCAGCCGGTGGCAGCCGTGTGAGAACCCGTTCGCGCTGTAGATCGACAGATAGTCCGAGGACCCGTGCGCGCGCACGCCGTTGTCGAAATCGGGGCGGCCGTTCTGCCCGGGCACGACGAAGTACCCGGCGATGAGGCCGTAGGCCGAGAGGAAACCCGGGCCGAGCTCGTCGTAGTTCACGACCTTCATCCACTTGCCGTTGACTGCCTTGTGCTTGACGAGCGTGCGGATGGGCGTCGAGGCGGGCGCGATCCAGACGGGCCCCGAGACGACCTGCCGGATGACGCGCGGGCCGACGTCGGACATCTTGTAGCGGTAGTACTCGTAGCCGTCGCTGGCTTGCTCGGCGCGCCAGCCGCCGATCGTCGTGCGCCAGCGCGCGAGCGCCGTGAGCCGCCCGCCGACCTTCGCGTAGACCGTGAGCGACGGGTACTTCTTGCGCGGCGGGTAGTGAAAGTTGCCCTTGTCGTCGAATGGCAGGTCGTACCAGATGTCGCCGCGATCGACGACGATCGAGAGGTCCATCTGGTCGGCGTAGTAGGCGGGCCGCGGCGGTAGCTTCACGCCCGCGTGCAAGGTCTTGAGCTCTGCCGCGGGGTGGCGCTTGAAGAACGCCAGCGTCGACGCGGCGTCGACGAGGCCGAGTCCCTCGAGCGCCACCTTCGTGAAGTCCTCGACGAGGTTGCCGGCCTTGGTCGAGCCATCCTCGAGGATCGACGCCGCGGCCACGACGCGCTCCTGCATGGCGCGGCGAAACCCGTCATAGTCGTTGTCAAGCAGCGGACGCGCGAGCGCCTCGACGGTCTTTCGGCGCAGGTAGTTGGCCTCGTAGATCATGTGCTTCTGCTGGAAGCGCCGCACGGCGATCCGCATGGCGTCGTCGTAGAGGCCGGGCGTGTGATGCGCCTTGTCGGCTTTCTTGCCGTCCGTCTTGGCGCCCAACAAGCCCTCGCAGGTCAGGCGCCGCTCGACCGCCGTCATGGCGGGCTTCTCGGCGGCGCGCTTCTGGACGAGCTTGACCTTGGGCGAGAAGGCCGGCTGCGCGGCCGCGAGCGCCTCGAGCGTGGGCAGCTTGGCGGCGCGGCGCGCCTTCTCGAGCTCCTCGCGGATCTTGGCGAGACGACGCGCGTCCTTGGCGACCTCGGTCGGCGCGACGTAGGTGACGGTCTCGACGGCCTCGAGCGCGTCGGCGCTCTCCTCGTCGTGACAAGGGTGTTGTTCGTCGGCGACGAAGCGCGCGCGCAGTACGGACAATGATGGAAAGATCCCGTAGAGCTCGAGGTAGTTCTTCTCGCCCGGCGGCAGGGGCTCGCCGTCCTCGTCGAGCTGATCGTTGGCGAGGCCGATGAAGATGCGTCGGTAGCGGTTCAGTAGCGGCTGGCCGTCGGGACCGTTCTGCGGCGCGAAGATGTAGGGCGTCCAGTCGTCGGAGAGATCGACGATCGTGTAGCCGGCGGCGACGGCGGCCTGAGGCTCCATCCAGCGTTCCTGGCCGCCTTCGACGACGAGCACGCGCGCGGGCGGCGCGGCCACCTGGCCGACGGCGCCCGGAGCCGCCGCGGGCGTCCCCGCGTTGCCGGGCGCGATCTCGGCCGAGACGGGCCCCGAGCCCACGGGCCCGCCCTGGCCGCGCGAGTCGCCCGCGTGCGTGGCCGAGCCGGCCGCGCCCGTGAGGCCCGACGAGCCCCGGCACGAAGTGACGACGAATGCCGCCGCGGCCAATGCCGCCACGGCCAGCGGCACGAGGACGCGCGGCGTCCTCCAACCGAGAAACTGCCGGGCGATGCCCGATCGCTCAATCATCGACGCACCCACCATATCAACCCGCGGGCGCGGACGCGAAGAACTGCGATCGGCGTCAGGCCGGGGTGACCTTGTGCAGGCACACGCGGTTGCGGCCCGTGCGCTTGGCCTCGTACATCGCGGCGTCCGCGGCGGCGATGAGGGCCTGGGCGTCGCTCTTGCCGTGGTCGACGGCCGCCCCGACGCTGATCGTCACGGGGATCTGCTGGCCGCCGAACTCGAACGGC
>DATKFB010000590.1:0-4609 GCA_035544435.1 Polyangia bacterium | reverse complement strand
ACGGGCGTCGCGGCGTCGACGACGCCGAGCGACCGGGCGGCGCCGTCGGCGGCGCGCGCGAGGCCGCCCCCGTCGCGCCCATCGCCCGCGGCCGTGTCGTCGGGCGCCGCGTCGCGCGCGCGCAGAGGCAGCGCCGCCTGCGTCGACGCGACGTGCGTCCAGGAGTCCGCGCCTCCCACGGCGCGCTCGCCCCGACCGGGCGGCAGCGTGAACGTGCGCAGCGGCTGACCGCGCGAGGCCGCGGCGCCCGCGCTCTCGAGCCAGGGCGCGCGCGCGAGGGCCGCCCCGAGCACGTGGCGCACGGCCGCGTAGACCTCCTGCGGTCGCGCGAAGCGCACCTCGAGCTTCTGCGGATGCACGTTGACGTCGAGCTCGCCGCCCGGCACCTCGAGGAACAGCGCCGCGAGCGGATAGCGCCCCTTCTCGAGCAGCGGTCCGTATGATTGCGCCACGGCGTGGAGCAGCGACCGATCGCGCACGGCGCGGCCGCTCACGAAAAGATACGTGTTCCGCGCGGTCGTCGTGGCGGCGTCGGGATCGGCGAGGAACGCGCGCACGCCGTGCCCTCCCTCTTCTCCCATCGCCTCGTGCAGCGCGCCCGCGCCACGGCGCGCCAGGGCCGCGCGGACGCGCTCGGCGAGATCGCGGTGCGGCGGCAGGTCGAGCCGCACGGCGCCCTTGACGCGCAGGCGGAGGTGGACATCCGGGTGCGCGATGCCGAGGCGCAGGACCGCCTCGTAGATGTTCGCCTCCTCGGTGCTCTCCGACTTGAGGAACTTCGCGCGCGCCGGCGTGTTGAAGAAGAGGTCGCGCACCTCGACCTGCGTCCCCGCGGGCACACCGGCCTCGCGCGCGTCGGTCTCGACGCCGGCCTCGACGACAAGGCGAAAACCGGCGCCGCCGTCCGGAGCCTCGCGCGGCCGCGAGAGCAACGTCAGGCGCGCCACGGCGGCGATCGACGGCAGCGCCTCACCCCGGAACCCGAAGGTCGAGAGCGCCCACAGGTCGTCGGCCGTCGACAGCTTCGACGTCGCGTGGCGCCTGAGGGCGAGGCGCGCGTCGTCGGGCAGCAGCCCCCAGCCGTCGTCGACGACGCGCACGAGCCGGCGTCCGCCGCCCTCGATCTCGACGTCGATGCGCCGCGCGCCCGCGTCGAGCGCGTTCTCGACGAGCTCCTTGACGACCGATGCTGGGCGCTCGACGACCTCGCCCGCCGCGATTTGATCCGCGAGCGCGGACGGCAGCACGCGGATGGGACGCCGCGCCGGCGCGACGGGCGCGGCCGTCATGGCGCCCGCCTCGGCCTCGCGCGCGGACTTGCCTTCGCCATTCGCCCGAGCCTAGGGAGGTTAAGGCGGCTGATCAACCGGTTCTTTTTCCGCGGCGGGCTCGGCGCCGGCTTCTTTGCGGGCTTCCTTGGCGAGCGCCGGCGACTCGAGATCGAGCTTGGCGTCGGAGGACGATGGCGCGGGCGTCACCGGGGGCGCGACCGGAAGCGCGACGCCGAAGCGACATCCGAGGCCCGGCGACGAGCGCACGTCGATGCGGCCGCCGTGCGCCTCGGTCACCTTCTTGACGGTGGCGAGGCCGAGCCCGATGCCCGGCTTGCCCGAGCCGGGGCCGCGCACGTACGGCTGGAAGACCTGCGCGCCGAGCCGCTCCGGAAGACCTGGCCCGTCGTCCTCGATCTCGATGAGGACGTGCGGGTCCGCGGCGCGCGCGCGCACGACCACGTGCTTGCCGGCGCCGTCGCCGACGTACTTGACGGCGTTGCGCAGCAGGTTCGACACGATGGACGCGAGGATCCCCGGTCCGCAGGCCACGGCGAGGTGCGGCGCGAGCTCGACCTCGACGGCGACGCCGCGCAGCTTGGCCTCGGGCTCGACCTCTTCGACGACGGCGCGGACAACCTCGGCGACCTCGGCGCGCGCGCCCGGGGTGGGCTGCGCGCCCGCGCGCGCGAACTCGAGGAGCGCGTCGGCGATCGTGCGCGCCCGCCGCAGCCCCGCGCGACCGGACGCCAAAAGGCGCGCCGTGCGGCTGCCGGGCTCGGCCTCGCGCGACGCGACGTCAAGAGCCAGTCCAGCCGCTCCGAGTGGCCCCAGCACGTCGTGCGCGACACGCCCGGCGAAGAGCTCGAGCTCTTCGGCGCGCCGCTCGATCAGCTCCGTATAGCGGCGCAGGACGCGCGCCAGCAAAATGGCCGTGATGAGCGCGAGGAGCAGGCTCATGGTGTCGAGCGCCACGGCGCGCACGATCGACTCGCGGCCGAGCCGCTCGATGCCGCGCGCGAGCGCCGCGCCGCGCTCGGCATGCCGCTGAATGAGCCGCATGAGGACCTCGTCGAGCCGTTCGGTGACGGGGCGAACGGCCGCGGCGAGGGTCTTGCGCGCCTCCGACCACGCCTTGCCCGCCATCTGGCCCTCGAGCCGCGACACCGCGGCGTCGAGCTCCGCCTTGAGGACGCCCGTCTCGGCCGCCAGCCCGTTCTCTTCGGGAAGCAGCGGCAGCCGGCGGTACTCGGTCCAGGCGCGGTCGACGGCGGCGCGCGCGTGCCCGAGCTCGGGGGACAGCGGCAGGCTCTCGCCGTCCACGCCGCGATCGGCGACGTCGTCGGCAAGGAGGACGTACCACTGGATTTCTCCGCGCAGCGTCGCGAGGTGCTCGACGGCCGGCGCGGTCGTCCCCGTGATCTGATTCGCGGCGTGCTGGATGCGCACGTCGGCGTACTCCGAGATGGCCGTGGAGAGCACGAAAGCCACCGAGACGGCCGCGAAGGCCACATAGAGGGCCCGGGCCGACCGCGGCCGCCCCCCCCTCCCCGACCTCACCGTCATCTCAGACATCTAGCAGGCACGGCGGGCGCGCGGCGGATTTTCCGTCCCGGGCCGGGGACGGGGACCGTTGACAGCGGCCCGCGCTCGGATTATAAACCCCCGCTTTCACGCGACTTTCGCGTCGTCGTCACAAAGGAGCCGTTCTTCATGTCTCTCAAGATGGGCCTGCTCGGCCGCAAGATCGGAATGACCCAGGTGTTTCACGAGGACGGCAGCGCCTTGGGCGTCACGGCGGTCTCGGTGGGTCCCTGTGTCGTCGTCGGAAAACGCACCGCCGACAAGCACGGCTATTCGGCGGTCCAGCTCGGCTTCGAGGAGCTCCCCGTCCGCCTCGCGACCCGCCCCGAGACGGGCTACTTCAAGAAGGCCGGCGTCGAGAAGCCCATGCGTCACCTGCGCGAGGTGCGCCTCGAGGCCAAGGACCTCGACAAGTACGAGGTCGGCAAGGTCCTGCGCGCCGAGGAGATCTTCAAGGCCGGTGACGTCGTCGACGTCGTGGGCACGACGAAGGGCAAGGGCTATCAGGGCGTCATGAAAAAGCACAAAATGGCGGGCGATTCGGATACGCACGGCACGCACGAGTTCTTCCGCCACGGCGGCTCGATCGGCTGCCGTCTCACGCCGGGCCGCGTGCACAAGGGCAAGCGCATGTCGGGCCTCATGGGCAACGTCAAGAACACCTCGGCCGACCTGGTGATCGTCCAGGTCCTTGGCGACAAGGATCTCGTGCTCGTCAAGGGCGCCGTCCCCGGCGGCGCGAACGGCCTTGTGCTCATCAAGGGCAGCGTCAAGGACGTCAAGAAGTACGTCGTCCCGCGCCAGATCAAAGAGGTCGAGTCGAAGAACCCGATGAAGGCCTCGAAGAAGGGCGCGCCGGCCGCGGCCAAGAAGTAAGCCGGTCGTCCCACTGTCCAAGCTCCGCGATCCCCGGCACCGCCACGACGCGTTCTTCAAGCGCGCGCGCGAGGCCGGCTTCGCGGCGCGCTCCGTCTACAAGCTCGAGGAGATCGACAAGCGCCTGCGTCTCCTGCGGCCCGGGTATCGCGTGCTCGATCTGGGCTGCCGCCCCGGCTCGTGGATGCAATACGCTCTGGGCGTCGTCGGCCCGCATGGAACGGTCGTCGGCATCGATCGCGATCCGCTGTCGCAGGTGCTTCCCGGGGCGCGCGTCCTGCGGGGTGACATCTACGCCACCTCGGACGGCGAGCTGCTCGGCGACCTCCGGGCCTTCGACGTCGTGCTGTCCGACATGGCGCCAGACACGACGGGCGTGCGCGCCACGGATCAGGCGCGCTCGGCGGCGCTGTTCGAGGAGGCGCTCGCGCGCGCCGAGCGGCTGCTCGCGCCCACCGGCGCGTTCGTCGGCAAGATCTTCCAAGGGCCGGACCTCGAGGCGCTGCGCAAGCGGATGGCGGCGCGCTTCGCCGAGGTCAAGACGCTCAAGCCCGAGAGCTCGCGCGCGCAGAGCATCGAGATCTACCTCGCGGGCAAGGGATTCCAGTGACCCTCGCGGCGGGCCTGCTCGGCGTGCCGCTCTGGCTCGCGACCGCCGTGGCGGGTGGACCCCCGACGACGACCACGACGACGGCGCCCCCCGCGACGCAGAAGATCGTGGTCGACGTCCGCGGACCGGTGGCGCTCGTCGAGGTGACGCGCCCGCTCGAGGCGGCAGGCTCGCGCGAGCGCCTCCTCGACGTCGCCTTGCCCGAGCACGCCGCGCTCGTCGACGTCGCGTTCGCGGACGGCGGCAGGTGGCGCACCGCCGACGTGAC
>DATKFB010000589.1:0-3922 GCA_035544435.1 Polyangia bacterium | reverse complement strand
GGCCGTCAGTGCGCGCTGCTCCAGGTGAGGCCCGAGCCGACGTCGACCGTCAAAGGCACGCGCAGCGCGTAGACCGACTCCATCTCCTGCTTGACCCAGGCCCCGAAGGCAGGGACGGCCGCCTCGGGCACCTCGAAGACGAGCTCGTCGTGGACCGTCAGCAGGAGCTCGGCGCTCGCCGCGCCGGGGGCGCCCGCTTCGATGCCGGCGTCGACGCGCAGCATGGCGAGCTTGAGCAGGTCCGCCGCCGTCCCTTGCACGGGCGTGTTGCGCGCGATGCGCTCGGCGTAGGCCCGGTCCTGCGCGCGCGTCGAACGGATGTCGGGCAGCGGGCGCCGGCGGCCGAGCAGCGTCGCCGACTCGCCCGTGGCGCGGGCGGTCACGATGGCGGTCTCCATATAAGCGCGCACGCCCGCGTAGCGGTTGAAGTAGCTCGCGATGTACTCGCGCGCCTGGGCGCGCGGGATGCGCAGCACCTGGCTGAGGCCGAACTCGCCCTGGCCGAACACGAGGCCGAAGTTGATGGCCTTGGCGATGCGGCGCTGCTCGGCCGTGACCGCCTCCGGAGCCACGCCGAAGACCTCGGCCGCCGTGCGCTGGTGGATGTCCTGTCCCGAGCGGAACGCGTCGAGGAACGCCGGGTCCTCGGACAGATGCGCGAGGATGCGCAGCTCGATCTGCGAGTAGTCGGCCGAGACGATCAGGTAGCCGGGCTGCGCGACGAAGGCCTCGCGGATGCGCCGGCCGATCTCAGTGCGGATCGGGATGTTCTGGAGGTTGGGCTCGCTCGACGACAGGCGACCCGTGGCGGCCACCGCTTGGTTGAAGGACGTGTGCAGCCGACCCGTGCGTGGATTCACGAGCGCGGGCAGCGCGTCGATGTACGTGCCCTTGAGCTTCGAGAGCCCGCGGTACTCGACGATCTTGGCGGGGACGGGGTGGAGGGCGGCGAGCTCCTCGAGCGTGTCGGCGTCGGTGGAGGCGCCGGTCTTGGTCTTGCGGATCACGGGCAGGCTGAGCTTGCCGAACAGGACCTCGGCGAGCTGCTTGTTCGAGTTGATGTTGAAGGGTCCGCCAGCAAGCGTGTGAATCTCCTTCTCGAGCGCCGCGAGCGAGACGCCGACCTCGGCGCCGATGATGCGCAGCTTGTCGACGTCGAGGCGGACGCCGCGGCACTCGATGCGCGCGAGCACGCCCGCGAGCGGCAGCTCGAGGTCGCGGTAGAGGCCGTCAAGCTTCTGGCTCCCGAGCTGTTCGCTCTGGAGCGGGGCCAGCCGCAGCACGGCGGCGGCCTCCGCGGCGAGGCGCCGCCCGACCTCCTCGGCAGGGATGTCGACCCCCGTGCGCGCCGTGCGGCCCGTGCCCATCCACGCCGGGCGCGCCGCGACTTCGATCGGGCCCGTCCGTTCGGTCATGGCGACGATGTCGAGGTCGTACCGCGCGCGCGAAGCGTCGAGCAGGTACGAGGCGATCATGGCGTCGGTGGCGACGCCCAGCAGGAGATGGCCACGCTGGCGCAAGAGGACGTCGAGAGTCTTGGCGTCGTGGGCGTGCTTCGCGATCGTCGGGGACGCCAGGAGCGGACCCAGCACGGTGAGCACCTCGGCCTCGGGCACGCAGGCGGGCGCGCCGAGGTAGCGGTGGCAGATGGGGACGTAGACGCGCTCGGGCGCCGCGTCCGCGCCGCGCGGGATCGCGAAGCCGAGGCCCACGAGATCCGAGCGCACGGCCGAAGGGCCGTCGTAGAGCGCGGCAACGGCGACGACGCCCGCCGCCTCGATGGCGCGCGCCACGTCGGCGAGGCCGGCGCGGTCGAGGACGACGCGCGCGTCGGGAGGCGGGGCGACGGGCGCGAGGGTCTCGGGCACGGGCACGGGCACGGGCGCGGGCTCTTCGGCGTGGACGGCGATGGCCGCCACGCCCGACGGCGAGAGCTGGTTCTCGAGGCGCGAGAACTCGAGCTCGCGGAAGAGCGCCCGCAGGCGCTCGCGATCGGGCTCGACGCGGTGGAGCTCCTCGAGCGTCTTGGGCAGCGGCACGTCGTCGCGCAGGCGGACGAGCTCGCGCGACGTGCGCACGAGGTCGCGCGCGGCGACGAGAGCCTCGCCCCGCTTGCCCTTGACCTCGCCCGCGCGCTCGAGGAGCGCGTCGAGCGAGCCGTACTTGTTGATGAGCTCGGCGGCGGTCTTGGGTCCGATGCCGTCGACGCCCGGGACGTTGTCGATCGAATCGCCCATGAGCGCGAGCACGTCGCCGACCTGCGCGGGACCGACGCCGAACTTCTCCTTCACCTCGGCCGAGCCGAGGCGCCGGTTCTTCATGGTGTCGAGGATCCAGACGTCTTCGTTGCAGAGTTGGAGGAGGTCCTTGTCGGACGAGCAGATGACGACCTCCATGCCGGCCGCCCTGCCCAGGCGCGCGAGCGCCGCGATGATGTCGTCCGCCTCGTAGCCCGGCACCTCGATCGTCGTGAGCCCGAAGGCCTCGACGACGGTGTGCACCATCGTGATCTGGCCCGCGAGCTCGGGCGGCATGGGCGGCCGGTGCGCCTTGTAGCCGGAGTAGATCTGGTTGCGGAAGTTCTCGCCGGGCGCATCGAAGACGCAGGTGAGGTGCGTCGGTCGCTCCTCGCGCTCGATCTTGAGCAGCATCTGGCAGAGGCCGTAGATCGCGCCCGTCTGCTCTCCCTTCGTCGTCTTGAGCGGAGGCAGCGCATGGAAGGCGCGAAATAGGAAGTTGAGCGCGTCGAGGACGTAGAGGCTGGGCTTTCCCGAGGGCGAGAGCGCGGACATCTGCGCCGACCCTACCTCATGACAAGGGGTATGGCTCGCTGCCGCTCGCATACCCCTTGACCGCTCGCTCCGCGTGGCGGAGCCACGCTGCACTCGCCACCTCTGCGGAGGTTAGTCTTGAAACCAGGCATCGGGCGGGTTGTGCGAAGATGGCGGCCTCCGTGCCGAAGTCCCGCGTCGCCAGAGTGATTCGCCTCGCCGCCATCGGGATCGTCGGCGCGATCGCGTTCGCCGTGCTGGCCGCCTCCGTGGTCTTGCAGGGGCCCCGGCTCGGCCACCTCATCGAGGGCGCCCTGCCCGCCAACGCCGGCAAGATCTCCCTCGGCGGCATCGAGTGGCACTTGCGGGCGCTCCTCGACATCATCACCGACGTCCCGAGCCCCGTTGCCGTCGACGGTCTCAAGATCGTCGATCCCGAGGGGACGGTCGTGCTCGACGTCCCGCACCTCGACGCGCGCGTCAAGCTGCGCACGCTCATCGGCGGCAGCTTCTCGATTCACGACCTTCAGGTGCCCAAGGTCTTGTGGCGATTCGCCGCCATGGAGCACGCCGAGGGCATCGGCTTCCTGGCCGCCCTAGGCCCCAAGGTGCCGCCGCCCCCGCCCCCCAAGGACGCGCCCCCCGCGCCGGGGGGCTTCTTCGAGATCGCGGGCGCCGAGCTCGGCGACCTGGACGCGATCTTCGACTTCCCCGGGTCCTGGGGCCTCGAGCTCCGTCACACGCACGCGCGCGCCTCGCTCATCCAGTCGTCCGTCGACCCGAATCACCCCGTGTTCGGGTTCGACGCGGGCCCGATCGTCTCGATGGGCGGTGGCTACCTCAAGATTCTCGACGACAACGTGCTGCCCTTCGACCGCGTCGTGATCAACCGCGTCGCGACGACCCCGGAGTGGTCGGACGACATCTTCCTAGACCTGCAGGGCGCCGAGACGGGCAAGAGCACGCTCGTCGCCAAAGGCTTCTTCACGGGGATCTACGGCGCGACGTCGGTGCCAGGCATCAAGCTGAAGGGCGATTTCACGCGCGCGGGAGACGCGTTCGCCGCCGTGGCCGAAGGACGGAAAATAAGCGGCCTCACGGTAAGCGACGGCGGCACGGACAACGCCGGGGCCCGCGCGACCATCGACCTG
>DATKFB010000588.1:0-5386 GCA_035544435.1 Polyangia bacterium | reverse complement strand
GACGGGTTCGAGGGCGGCTTTACGATCCTCTATCACGAGCAGCGTCCGCACACGGCGGCGCTCGCCGACGCCGCGCACGGCTGGGAGGTTCCCCAGCCGTCCGACGCCGACACGCGCAGGCTCGCCCGCCGCCACTATCGGTCGCAAGACCTGCAGCCGCGGGGCGGCGCGCCTGTCGACGCGCGCGTGCCGCTCCTCTTCAACGATGACGTCGTGCTGGGAGTCCTCCACCCCGACGCGCCCGACCCCGTGTACCTCGCCAACGGCGATGGCGATGATCTGTTCTTCGTCCTCGAGGGCGGCGGCACGCTGCGCACGCCTCTCGGCGACGTGGTCTTCGAGAAGAACGATTACGTCTTCGTGCCCAAGGGGTTGCTCCACCGCTTCATCCCCGAGGCGGGCACGCAGCACTGGCTCTCGATCGAATGCACGTCGGGGTTCGGCTTGCTCCGGCAGTGGCGCAACGAGGTCGGCCAGCTCCGCATGGACGCGCCCTACACGCACCGCGACTTCCGGCGACCCACGTTCGCGGGCCCGCGCGACGAAGACCTGCGCAACCTCGTCGTCAAGCGCGGCGGCGCCTTCCACGGCTTCCGCTTCGACCACGCGCCGCTCGACGTCGTCGGATGGGACGGCGCCGTCTACCCGTGGGCCTTCCCCATCCTGCGCTTCGCGCCGCGCGTCGGCCTCGTGCATCTGCCACCCACGGTGCACGGCACCTTCGCCGCGCACGGCGCCCTCATCTGCAGCTTCGTGCCCCGCCCACTCGACTTCCACCCCGACGCCATCCCCTGCCCCTACCCCCACTCCTCCGTCGGCTGCGACGAGTTCATCTTCTACTGCAGCGGCGACTTCACCTCGCGCCGCGGGGTCGGACCCGGCAGCATCTCACACCATCCCGCGGGCGTCATCCACGGGCCCCACCCGGGGGCCTACGAGGGCAGCATCGGGGCCCGCTCGACCTCGGAGCTGGCGGTCATGCTCGACACGACCAAGCCTCTCTCGGCGACCCAGGCGTGCCGCGCCATCGAAGACCCGGGCTACCACGCGAGCTTTGGCTAGCGGCTTCGGAGTGGGCGCTCGCTCGCCCTACGGGCTCGCATTGGGCCCGATCCCGGCTCGCAGCTCGTGGGGGGACTGCGCTCGCCCTGCGGGCTAGCGAGCGCACCCTTCGAGCGCGCGGCCCCCGGAGGCCCGATGCGAGCCCATAGGGCGAGCGAGCGCACCCCCGGAACGCCCGACGCAAGCTGCCGCCGCTACATACCCACCGCCATGTTGTCCCCGTCGCGGACGGCCCCCGATTCGTCGGCCGAGCGCAGGCGGAGGTAGACCGAGAACGTCGACCCTTTGCCGAGCTCGCTCTCGACCTCGACCTTGCCACCGTGGAGCTCGACGAGGCGCTTCGTGAGCGCGAGGCCGAGACCGGTGCCCTCGGGGCGGATGTTGCCTGGCTGCGGGAGTTGCTCGAACTCGCGGAACAATCGGCCGAGGTTTTCGCGGGCTATGCCGACGCCCGTGTCGGCGACCTTCACGATGAGGTACTCGCCGTCGGCCTGGGCCGAGAGGCGCACGAAGCCGCCGCGCGGCGTGAACTTGATGGCGTTCGAGATCAGGTTGTAGAGGACCTGCTTGATGCGCCCCGGGTCGACTTGCACGTCCGGGAGGTTGTCGGGCACGGAGACCTCGAGGTTGATGCCCTTCTTCGTCGCCACGGCCTGGATGACGCCGCGCACGACGTCGACGATGCTGCCGATGGGCGTGAGCTCGTAGGCTAGGTCCATGCGCCCCGCCTCGACCTTCGAGATGTCGAGGATGTCGTTGACGAGCTGTAAGAGGTGACGTCCCGAGACGAGCACGTTGCCGACGTAGGCGGTCTGCTTGTCGTTGAGGTCGCCGAAGATCTCCTGCTCGAGCAGCTCGGAGAAGCCGATGACGGCGTTGAGCGGCGTGCGGAGCTCGTGGCTCATGTTGGCGAGGAAGGCGCTCTTGGCCTGGTTGGCGGTGTCGGCGAGCTCCTTGGCGAGGCGGAGCTCGCGCTGGGCGCGCTCGCGCTCCTCGATCTCGGACTGCAGGCGCACGTTCGCCTCCGTGAGCTGGCTCGTGCGCTTGTCAACCCGCGATTCGAGCTCGGCGTGCGCCGAGAGCAGCGACTCTTCGGCCGCGCGGCGCGCCGTGATGTCGGTGAACGAAGCCATGGCCGCGTACGCCTCTTTGCCGTCGAAGCGCACGAGGGGCTGCGAGTTCATCGAGATCCACACGGCCCGACCGTCGGTGCGAGTGATTCGGAACACGACGTTCTGGCGCGGCTCGCCCGAGCGCAGGGTCTCGAGGAACGGCAGCGCCTCGCCCACCGGTTCCCCGTCGTCGAACAGGGCCTCCGGGAAAGGCCGCGTCGCCGCCGCGCCCACCATCTCGCCCGTCGGAACGCCCAGGATGCGCTCGGCGCTCACGTTCGTCGCGAAGACGCGGCGCTCGGCGTCGACGAGGATGATGCCCTCGTCGAGCGCGCCGATCATCGAGCGGTAGCGCTCCTCGCTGTCGCGCAGGCCCTGCTCGATGCGCTTGCGCTCCATGAACTGGCCGATCTGGCCGCCGAGCGCGCTCAACATCGAGAGGTGATCGTCGTTGGCCTGGCGCACCTCGCGGCTGAAGAAGGCCATGACGCCGATGACGTTGGGCCCGTTGCGCAGGGGGATCGCGAAGGCCCCGCGCAGGTTGACCTCGCCCCGAAACGCCGCGAGCGGCAGGTTCGGCTCCTCAGCCATGTCGGAGATCCAGAGCGGCAGGTGGCGGTGCCACACGCGACCCGGCAAGCCGACGTCGCGCGCGAGCTGCGTGACGCGCCGGAGCTGCAAGTAGTCGGCGGCCTGGAAATCGTCGGCGTGCCAGAGGTCCACGCAGCGTAAGAATCGCTCGCCTTCCTCGACCTCCCACAGCTCGCCGACGTCCCAACCCTGGTTCTCGCCCATGATGCGCAGCATGAGCGGCGCCGCCTCACCCAGGCTGTTCGCGCCCGCGAGCACGCGCGTGATCACGTACTGCAGAGAGAGCAGACGCTCCGTGCGCTGGCGCTCCGAGACCTCGCGCTCGAGCGCGGCGCGGCTTGCGTCGATCATCGCCTGTCGCTTGGCGGTGCTGAGCATGTCGCCCTGGCTCTTGCGGATGGCGAGCCCCAAGAAAAAGTTCTCGAGCGCGACCATCGAGACGTGGTGCACCCATGCCCAGGGCGCGACGGTGACGAAGCCGTAGAGAGACTTCGGCCAGAAGTAGCAGCCGAGGACGTGGTCGACGGTCGTGATCAGGCTCGCGAGCAGGATCACCGTGATGTCCCGGTACATCGCGAGGAACGCGAGAGACGCGAAGACGACGTAGCGCATCTCGAAGTGACCGCCCGAGACGTGAATGAGCAGCGAGGTGACGAGCCCCTGCCCGATCGCGATCTCCTGCCGCGTGAGCATCGAGCCCGGGTACTTGAACGCGACGTAGATGGGCAGCGACGTGATGGCGGCGCCCAGCAGGAAGGCCTTCCAGACCAGCGGCGGCAGGTGCGACAGCGAGCCGTTCCACACGGCCGGCGTCGACCAGAGCGCCGTGACGACGGCGGCGAGCCACTGCAGCAGCAGCAGCCACAGGAACATGCGGTCCGTGAGCTGGAAGACCTCCTGGCGATACTCGGCGTAGAGGCGCCGCGTGCCGGGGCTCTCGTCTGTCACGCGCATCGGACCAAGCCCCTAGATCGACATCGCGGCCGCATCCACGGCGGCGGCGACGCCGGCCTCCCCTTCCACGCCCTCGGCGCGCGTTGCGCTCGGGCGCAGCGCGAGCCGCACGCAGAAGCAGCTCCCGCGCGCCGAGTTCTCCTCGACCCAGATCGCGCCGCCGTGGATCTCGACGGCGCGCCGGCAGAAGACCAGCCCCAGGCCGTGGCTGTTCCGAACCTCCTGCGCCGAGCGGCCCTCGATGCGCGCGTACTTCTCGAAGATCTTCTGCCGGAAGGCCGCGGGGATCCCCTCGCCCTGGTCGCGCACACGAATCTCGACGGTGTCGTCGGCCCGACCGGCTCCGGGCGGCAGCAGCAAGGCTTCGATGCGGATCGTCGCGCGTCGCGGTCCGTACTTGTAGGCGTTGTCGACGAGGTTCTCGACGATGCGCCGCACGAGATCGCGATCGGCGGTCATGGCGCGCAGGTCGGACGCGACGGCGAGCTCGAGGGTCTGGCTCTTGTCCTCGATGCGGCGTTCCATCTCCGAGGTCACCTCCCGCAGCAGCGCAGGCAGCTCGAACTCCGACATGTGGGGCACGAGCGCGCCGTCCTCGCTGCGGCTGATATCGAGGAGGTTCATGACCATGCGAACCATCGACTGTGACGCGCGCAGGACGTCGCGCAGCGACTCGCGCTCATCGGCGCCGAGGGACTGCTGCCCGAGCGCGAACTGGACGTTCGACAAAATGCTCGACAGCGGGTTCTTGAGATCGTGGATGATGAGCGCCGTGAGCTCCTCTTTCTGGCGCTGCGCTTCCACGAGCGCGTCGCGCTGGCTCGAGATCACCTCGAGGTTACGCAACTGCTCGTCGGAGAGCTCCTTGATGCGTAGGAGGGAGCGCACGCGGATGAGCAGCTCCGTGCGGTTGATGGGCTTCGTAAGGAAGTCGTCGGCGCCCGAATCGAGCGCTGCCTTGTGCGTCCCGAGATCGCCGAGCGCCGTGAGGAACAGGATAGGGACGGGCGAGCCGCCCGGCAGCGCGCGGATGCGGCGACAGGTCTCGAAGCCGTCGAGGCCGGGCATGAGCACGTCGAGCAGCACGAGGTCGGGCTTGACGGCCCCGGCCTGCAAGAGCGCGAGCGCCTCTTCGCCGCTCTCGGCCTGCAGAGCATGATAGCCCGCGCCCACGAGGTGGCCCTCGGCGACCTCCCGGTTCTGGAGATTGTCGTCGACAACGAGGACCGTGGCGGAGGGCTCACCCGGCCTGTCGGACATGCACCGCGCCTTCCGCGCTCTTGAGATAGGACTCGATGGCCGCCCCGAAGGTGCGCGTGTCGATAGGCTTCGACAGGTAACCCTGGAACCCGATGCTGAGGAGACGCTCGCGGTCGCCCGGCATGGCGAGCGATGTCACGGCGATGATCGGCAGGTCGGCGAGGTCGGCGCGCTGGCGCACCTCGCGGATGATTGCTTCGCCGCCCCCACCCGGGATCTGAACGTCGAGGAGCAGAAGGTCGAGGCGCTCGCGGTCGATCAGGACCCGCGCCTCGTCGACGGTGGCGGCCTCGACGACTGCGTGGCCACGCAGCTCGAGTAGATCGTGAACGAGCAAGCGGTTGAGGGGGTTATCCTCGACGACCAGGATGCGCGCCGGAGCGACCTTGACGGTCTCCGAGCCCGCG
>DATKFB010000587.1:0-20951 GCA_035544435.1 Polyangia bacterium | reverse complement strand
GATCCCTGGGGTGGGGCTGCTGCAACCCATGAAAAATAGGATGGAGACTGTAACTCCGAGCAGTCGTTCCCGGTACGCGCCAAGCTTGTCCGTCATAGTTGGTGCTCCCGCCGATAGGCGTCTCCTTCGAGACCCTATCCTCCTGTCAGGGCGACCGCGAAGAACGGCGCGAAGCGAGTTAAAGAACGGCGCGACGACATGGTGACCTCCTGAACGTGACGAAAATACAAACGGAAGCGGTAAATATAGCTTCCTTTATCCCGAAAGCCGCGCCCGGGTCCAGAGAACCTGTGGTGCGCCGGGGGTACGACGAACGCATCGCCGCCCCAAGGCAGCCGGAAGACGGGAGCGGCGACGCGGTCGGCTACTTTCCGTAGAAGACGTAGAGCCCCAACTTCGACGAAATACAGATATCAGGGATGCCATCGGTGTTGATCTGCCCGATCGCGAGCTGACGACCGACGCCAACGCCGCCATTCAGCCCGGTGGCGCCCACGGCCGCAGTGGGCGAGCCGTCGACCAAGTGAGGCTCGAAGTGGGCCTTTCCGGACACGCCCGGGTGCATCTCCTGGACGGTCTTGAAGACGTAGAGGTAGGGCTCACCGTCTGGATCGGGATCGTTTTGGTCGTAGGGGTGAGCGAAGCGCATCTTGCCCGTCACGATGTCGGGGACGCCGTCGCCGTCCATGTCGACCGCCTGCGCCGCGTGAGGCTCGGTGAAGAAGACGCCGTAGGTCGCCATGTCGGCCGCGCTGTTGCTCTTCATGAAGAAGTGCTTGACGAAGGAGGTCGGGTTCTTGGGGTCCGCCGACGTGTTCTCGTACCAGGCCAGATTCTGGCCGTGGGCCCAGTCGGCGCTGAAGATGTCGATGTCGCCGTCACCGTCGATGTCGTAGGCGTACATGTGCGCGCCGCCCTGATTTCCGCCCGGGTCTCCGTTCCACAGCGGCGTCTTGACCCACCCGCACGACGCAGGATTCGAAGTGCACGAGGCGATGCTCGAGGTCGCCGCGCTGGCTGGGAATATAGGATTGGCCTGTTGCTCCCAGACGCCACCCCTCTCCAAGAGATCGGGCTTTCCGTCCATGTTGACGTCGCCGAATCCGATGCCGTGCAGCCAGCCGGTCCCGCCGAACGGGAACGGGTACATGTCCTTGGGCGTGACGGCTTGGTACTTCCAAGGCCCCGTCGGGTTCGTCCAATCGGGCTGGTAGTAGTAGCCCTTGGTCTGGGTGGGAACGCAGTCCCGGCACGCGCCATAGATCTCGGGCTTGCCGTCACCGTCGATGTCGAGCATGCCGTGTTGCTCTTGGCGAACGTCGGTATGCATGACGTGCGCAGCCCAGTTCTGGCCGGCGTCGCCGGCCGGGTCGGCGGACAACATCGCAGCGACGCCGGGGTTCTTGTACCAGAACGCCGTCGCGTGCGTCTGCGGCTTCGGGAGAAGCGAGACCCTCTCCTCGGCGTCCGAGGACGCGATGTTGATGATGTCGGGCCATCCGTCCCCGTCCATGTCCCACGGATAGTCCGCCCAGTCGTCCGAGACGCCGTCGATGAGCTCAGCAGACGCTCCCGCCCTGGGAAGCGCGTCGTGACCGCCGCGATAGATATGAACCTTCTTGAAATCGGGCCCCTCGTACCACCGGCGGCCCGCCGAGATGTCCGCGATGCCGTCGTGGTTGTAGTCCGCGATCGAGCAGCTCTCGGCCCAGAACTGCTCGTTGATGACCGTCTTCGTGTAGCTGAGCGTTCCGTGAGCCGTGGGAATGACCGCCTTCAGCTTGGGCATGCTGCCCGTGAGCTCGTAGTTCATGAAGGTCGCGCCGGGGTTGACGTTGCCGCCGGCCGCGCCCGTCGTGCCCGCGGTGCCGGGTCCGCCCGCGCCAGCGGTGCCGGGTCCGCCTGCGCCCGCCGCACCGGGTCCGCCCGCGCCAGCGGCGCCGGGTCCGCCCGTGCCCGCCGCACCGGGTCCGCCCGTGCCCGCCGTGCCGGGTCCGCCCGCGCCAGCGGTGCCCGTCGAGCCGGCAGAGCCGCTCCCGTTGCTGCCCGCAGCACCCTGCGGCGTCGCCGTCGTGTTGCCGAAGCCGCAGTTGAGAGAGATCGCGCCCGTGCCCGCGCAGAGCAGGGACGACAAGAATAGGAAACGGGTCTTCGAGTGACGGGGAGAGAACATAAAACCTCCTCAGGGGGACGCGGTGTGGAGCTGTTTGTGCGTGGCTAGGCTCCGAACACCTACTTGAGCAATCTATCGTACTGGGTGAAGTAGCACTAGTGTTGCATCTCGCGGCGGCCGCTTGCACGGCCAGGACTGGGCCTCGGATACGAAGACCCGTCCGCCCCAATTTGGGGTCACTTTTCTGAGCGGCGGTGTTATAAGACGCGCGCTTCTGTACGCGATTGTGCGTCTATGTGTCCGGGGACCTTGCACTTCCCACGGTCAGACAAGGTCAGAAAGGGTGAGAAGCACGATGAGACGACTCCGCGCATCGACCCTCAGGCTCGCCTCGGCGATGGCGCTCGCCGCCGTCCTCCTCAGCTCCGGCCGCGCCGCCGCCAACGTGACGTTCTTCGATGACAACGGCTGGAGCATTTATACGACCGGGCTCATCGCCGCGCACTATCAGCTGACGACGGGCGACGGCGATCCGTCCTCGCTCAATCCACAGGGAGGCGTTTTGCTCGGGGGGAAGTTCCTGACGTCGCAGGTGCAGACGGCAGGCAGCGGGGCTCCGACCGTCACGCTCTCTCGCTTGCGCAGCGGCTTCGTGGGAACCCAGATTGGCTTTGGCGTCAATCGCCGGATTAACGACCAGGTGCACGTGGAATCGCTCATGGCCGTCAACCTCGAGGACATCAGCAGCGACCGCGGCCAATCTCCGTCCAAGGGGGTTGACTTCCGCGAGGCCTGGGCGTCGCTCGTGACCCCTTACGGCTCTCTGAAGTTCGGACGCATGTTCTCCATCTTCGGATCGGCCTCGGCCGAGGTCGTCCTCATCGCCTATCGCTTTGCCTTGGGGAACCCCTGCACGTTGAGCTCGTCCGTCATCGGATGCGGGTCGGTCGGCGCCGGTCCGCTGTATGCGGGCTTCGACGCGCAGATGCGCTACATCTCGCCGCGCCTCGGCGGTTTCCAGCTTCAGGTCGCCGTCGTCGACCCGACCCGGTCGCAGACCGACTACCTGCTGACTCCGGTCCCGCGCATCGACGCCGAGCTCAACTACGACCATACCTTCGGCGCGACCCGCCTGCGCCTCATCGGCCAGGGCATCTCCGACCAGCCCGAGAAGCAAGACGCTACCATGAAGAAGCTCAACGTCTGGGGCGTCATGGGCGCGGGGATCGTCGACGTCGCGGGTCTGACGGTGGCTGGCGGCGGGTGGACGGGCGCTGGCATCGGCACGCACGTGCCTCTCGAGACAGAAGACCCGACCTTCCCGATTGCGTTCGACGGAACGGGGGAGACGCGCCTCTTCCGGGGCTTCTTCGGAAATGTCGCCTACGACTACCAAGGGACGGCGTTGGCCGTCGGTGGCGGGGCCCTCTTCGTCCGCCCCACGGCCGACGACAAGACCACGAACGCGTACAGCATCCTGGCGCAGAACCAGGAGTTTCACGTCGTCCTGTCGCACAAGATGGACACCATCGTCTTCACCGCCGAGTACATGCGCTGGACGTCGAAGTGGCACTACAGCGAGATCCAGAACATGAATTTCGGGGGCGTGGGCGTCAACTACTTCTGGTAGGCCCGCGCGCCCCTCTGGAGCGTTCTTGCGCATCGAGAAGCTCGACGTCCCGCCCTGCGTTCTCGGCGAGGGCCCCGTCTGGTCGGAGCGCGAGCAGCGTCTCTACTTCGTCGACATCGTCTCGCGCCGCATCCACGCGTACCGGCCGGGGCGCGGCGGCGCCTCTCACGATGCGTCTTTCGAATCTTGGCAGCTCGACCGCTTCACGGGCTCGCTCGCGGAGTGCCGCTCGGGCGGCCTCATAGCTACGCACCAGGATCGGATCATCTGGTTCGATCCGGCGCGCGGGCTCTCGTCGCTCGAGGAGGTCGCGGTGCTCGAGAGCGATCGTCCAGCGAACCGGCTCAACGACGGCAAGGTCGACGGCGCGGGTCGCTTTTGGGTGGGCTCGATGCAGCACGACGAGCAGGCCAGAAACGGCCGCCTCTGGTGCGTCACGGCCGACGGCAAGGCGCGCGCCGTGCGCGACGGCATAGGCGTCAGCAACTCGATCTCCTTCGATCCTGCCCGCGAGCGCATGTACTTCGCCGACTCCATGACGAAGGTCATCGAGTGGACGACGCTCGACGGCGCCGGCCTGCCCACGACGTGGCAACCGCTCGCGCGCACCGACAGGGGCGTGCCCGACGGCAGCTGCACGGACAGCGAAGGCTACCTGTGGAACGCCGAGTGGGGAGGACACCGCGTCGTGCGCTACGCCCCGACGGGCGAGATCGACCGCGTGCTCGACCTGCCCGTGAGCCGGCCGAGCTGCCCGACCTTCGGCGGGCCCGACCTGCGGACCTTGTTCGTGACCTCGGCGCGGTATCTCATGTCGTCTCCCGACGAAGACCGGCAAGACGTCTGCGCGGGGTCGCTTTACGCGATCGAGCTCGACGATGTACAAGGCGTTCCAGCGAACCTGTTCGCGCTCTAAGCCGAAAGGGGACAGCGACATGCCGAACCGCAAGCTCCGCGCAGGCGAGGGTGTTCGAAGCGCACTGGGCCTTCTGCTCGCGATCGGGCTGTCGAGCGCGAGCGGGTGCGACAAGGTCATGGAGCTCCTCGGCGTCGCGGACGCGTCCGCGCCGGCCCCGACGCCGGCGCCGAGCTCCGCGCCCGTCGTCGACGGCACCGGCCCCAAGGTCGTGCCCGGGCCTGGCACGCTGCCCGAGTGCTTCGCGCCCTGGTCGAAGGACACGAAGTTCCTGCAATGGCCAGCGCGCGAGCCGCCCTTTCGAATCGCGCTCGTTAACGGCTTCGTCGGCAACGCCTGGCGCATCCAGATGGTGAAGACCGCCAAGGCCTTCGCGAAGGATCCGAGCGTCGCGCCGCTCATCAAGGAGTTCAAGGTCGTCTCGACGGGCACGAACCTCGGCGCGCAGCTCGCGGCCATCGAGGACTTCATCCGCCAGGGCTTCGACGGCATCGTCACGCTGGCGGTGAGCCCGCGCGGGTTCGATCACGTCATCGAGCTCGCCAACAAGCGGAACGTCCTCATCGTGCCCTTCGACGGCATCCTCGACACCGACAAGGTCCTCGAGGTGAACGAAGACCAGGGCTCGATGGGCCGCCAGTGGGGCGAGTTCATCGACAAGCAGCTCGGCGGCAAGGGCAAGGTGCTCGAGGTGCGCGGCCTCGAGGGTAACTCGACGGAGCGCGATCGCCATCAGGCCTTCCGGGCCGTCCTGGAAGCGAAAGGAAAGAAGTACGAGATCTTCGAGGTCGTGGGCAGCTGGGACGACGCGAAAGCGCAGCGCGCCGTCGCGCAAGCCCTGGCCGCCCATCACAAGTTCGACGCCATGATGGTGCAGGGTGGTTCGACGGGTGCCATCCGCGCGCTCATCGACGCGGGCCACAAGCCCATCCCCGTTGCGACCGAGGCCGAGAATGGCGCGCGCAAGCTCATCGCGAAGTGGGCGAGCCACGGCGGCAAGGGCCTGTCGCTCGGCGATTCGCCCGGGTTATCGGCCATCGCCATCAAGGCCACCATCGAAGGCCTGCGCGGCAAGGTGCTGCCGCAGAAGATCTCCGTGCCCATCCCGGCCGCCGATGACACGACGCTCAAGGACGGCGAGAACTACTACTCGAAGCTCTCGGACAACTTCTTCACGCCCAACGAGTTTCCGCCCTGCGGCGTGAACATCTCAAGCATCAAGATCATGAACGAGTCCGAGACCGATCTGAGGTAGACGCCGGACCCGTCGGAATCAGGCCCGCAATCAAAAGCTCGCAGAACTTCGGACGACGCCCGAGGGGACCTTCACGTAGCGGTTGCCTCCCGGCCCGAATCGGGTAATGTCGGCCCCGAATTCGCCGAAACCGCGGGAAAAGCGCCATCCATCGATCGCCCGTTAAGCAAACGGTGGCGTCCTGACCTCCGCTGGACCTTCGGAGCCAGCCGTTCTGTTGCCCTGAATTCATCCAACAGCGAAGAGGGGAGACTCATGGAGTCGACAAACGCAATTCCAACGTCCGCCGTGGCACCTGCCCACTCCGGAATCCAAATCCGCAAGCTGTTCGTCCTGTGTTGTCTCTGCCTCGCGACGACTAGCATGAGCTTCGCGCTGCGCACGAGCATCGCCAGCGACCTCAAGACCGAGCTCTTCGACCCCATCAACCCGCTGACGTCGGCGACGATGGTGGGCAACGTGCTGAGCTACGCCTTCCTGGGGTTCGCATTCTGGGTGTTCCTCGGTAGCGCGATGGTCGACGCGATCGGCATGCGGAACATGACCGGGATGTGCGGCCTCAGCTTCATCGTCGGACCGCTGCTGGTCATCGGGGCCGACCGGCTGGCCTCCGGGCCGGGCGCGGCCACGATCGTCGGCATTGGCATGTTCATCAACGGGTTCGGGTGGGGATGCTCGGAGACGGTCATCAACCCGCTCACGACCGCGATCTACCCGGAGGACAAGGTGCACCGGCTCAACGTGCTGCACGCCTGGTGGCCGGCCGGGATGATCGTCGGCGGTCTGCTCGGCTACGGCGCCAGCAAGATCGGCCTCGGGTGGCGCGTCGAGTTCGGCCTGCTCCTCATCCCCGCGGTCTTGATCCTCGTGCTGCTGATGGGGACGACATTCCCCAAGACGGAGCGCGTCGCTGCTGGCGTCACGACGACGGCCATGTACAAGGAGGCGCTGCGACCCGGCTTCATCTTGTGGTTCCTCGCGATGTTTCTCACCTCGGCAGCCGAGCTCGCGCCGGGGCAGTGGGTCGACCTGTCCCTCTCGCACACCGTCGGCATGCGCGGCATCCTGCTGCAGGTCTATGTCGCCGGCCTCATGTTCGTGATGCGACATTTCGCGGGCACCATGGTCCACAAGCTCTCGTCGGTGGGCCTGCTGTTCTTCTCGTGCCTGCTCGCCTCCGTGGGCTTGTTCGCGCTCTCGAACGCGAACTCGCCCGTCACGGGCTTCCTCACGGCGACGATCTGGGGCACGGGCGTCTGCTACATGTGGCCGACGATGCTCGCCTCCGTGTCGGAGCGCTATCCGAAAGGCGGCGCCTTCCTCATGGGCCTCGTCGGCTCGGCGGGATCGCTGTCGATCTATTTCGTGCTGCCGCAGATGGGGAAGATCTTCGACGACGCGAAGATCAAGGCCGCGGGCAGCCCCGAGGCCTACAAGGCCCTCACGGACTCGGCGCGGACGGCCATCGACAACGCGGCGGCCGCCCAGTCGTTCCGCGTCGTCGCGATCCTCCCGGCCGTCCTGCTCATCGTCTTCGGCGCCATCTGGCTGCGTGACAAGTCCAAGGGCGGCTTCAAGCCCGAACGGCTCGTCTAGACCCGCGACCCATGAATCGAACCAGCCTCGATCATGGGGTCAAGCCCACGCGTAGCGAGATCAGCTGCGTGCTCCCGGCGAAAGCGCTGATCGGCGAAGGGCCAATGTGGTCCGTCGCTGATCAGCGGCTCTACTGGGCGGACATCGTCGGAAAGCAGCTCAACGTCTTCAACCCGGCGGACGGCTCGAACCAGACCTTCGATCTGCCGGAGCTCGTGACGTCGATCGCGCCGCGCGCCCGCGCGGGCGCGGGGCTCATCCTCACGTTGCGCAGCAGCTTCGCCTTCTTCGATCCGCGGACCGGCAAGCTCGAGAAGCTCGCGGAGCCCGAGCCCGACAAGCCGGGCAATCGCTTCAACGACGGCAAGACCGATCGCCAGGGGCGGATGTGGGGCGGCACGATGGGCGACGTCGAGTGGGACCACCCCATCGGCAGCCTCTACCGCCTCGGCCCCGACTTGAAGCCCGTGCGCGTCGAGGAGGGCATCTGCTGCTCGAACGGCCTCGGCTGGAGCCCAGACAGCAAGACGATGTACTTCACGGAGAGCTTCCGGCACCGCATCTTCGCCTACGACTTCGACGCGGCGACGGGCAACGTCTCGAACCGGCGCGTCTTCGTCTCGCTCGAGCCGCACGACAGCGCCTTCCCCGATGGCCTCACGGTCGACGCCCAGGGCTACGTGTGGAGCGCGCAGCCGATGTTCGGCCGGCTCGCGCGCTACGCGCCCGACGGCAAGCTCGAGCGCGTCATCGAGCTGCCCGTCTCGCGCGGCACGAGCGTCATGTTCGGCGGCCCCGACCTCGACGTCCTCTACGTCACGACGATGCGCGCGACGCTCTCGGAGGCGCAACTCGCCGAGGAGCCGCTCGCGGGCAGCCTGCTCGCGCTGCGCCCGGGCGTGAAGGGCGTGGCGGAAACGCCTTTCGCGGGGTAAAGGTTCTGCGAGCGGGTACGCCCCGAGCGGGACAAGATCGTGACTTCGCTGGAGACAATCCTCACGTCGCGCCTCCCCGAGGAGGGCGCGAGCTGGTTTCGCCAGGCGCTGCACAAGGTGCGCGCCAACGGCGAAGCGACCGACGCGTTCCTCATCATGTGGAGCGGCGCGGGCAGGCGTCTCGGGCAGGCGCGGCTCGGGTCGCCCACGGAGGAGGAGCGACGCCTGCCGTTCTTCCCCGAGGGCTGGGGCGCCGACGAGTTCGGGCGCACGCTGCTGCTGCAAGGCGCCCTCGCGGCGCGCCTGCCGGAGGCGCACGCCGCGCTCATCAACGAGCTCTACTCGACGGGCGATCTGCGCGAGCGTCAGGCCGTCATGCGCGCGCTGTCTCACCTCCCCGCGCCCGAGCGATTCGTCTCGGTGGCCGTCGAGGCCGTGCGCAGCAACGCCGTCTCGGTCGTCGAGGCCATCGCGTGCGAGAACCCGTTTCCGGCGCGCCAGTTCTCCGAGGAGGCCTTCAACCAGATGGTCCTCAAGTGTCTGTTCTGCGAGGTGTCGCTTCGGCGCATACAGGATCTCCCGCGCCGCGTGACGCCGGAGCTGCGCCGCATGGTCGAGTCCTACGCGAGCGAGCGCCGCGCGGCGGCCCGCCCCGTGCCCGCGGACGCGGCGTTGATCCTGAGCACCGCCGGATGACCTGCGCCGCAGCGCACTCAAGGAGCCGCATGCGCCTGTTCGATCCGCACGTCCACATGACCTCGCGCACGACCAAATGACTACCAGGCCATGGCGGCCGCTGGCATCGCGGCCGTCGTCGAGCCGGCCTTCTGGGTGGGCCGCGCACGCACGTTCGGGACCTTGGAGGACTATTTCCTGTCGCTCCTCGGGTGGGAGCGCTTTCGTTCGCAGCAGTTCGGCATCCGTCACTACTGCACGCTCGCCCTCAACCCAAAGAGGCCAACAACGCCGCCATCGCCGACGGCGTGCTCGCGCTCCTGCCGCGCTATCTCGAGAAGGACGGCGTCGTCGCCGTGGGCGAGAGGGCGAGCTCGTCACCGTGAGCGCACGCGACCGGTGGTTCTCGTACCCGTACTGGCTCGACGACGCGCTCGCGCCCGACTTCGCGCGCACCGTCGACATCCACCGCAAGCCCGGCTACGACGCCGTCGAGCTGTTCCTCGACCCGGCGCTCGCGCTGCCCAAGCTCAAGATCGCGGCGACACTGCCGCGTCGCAAGCTGCGCTTCCGCGCTCTCCTCCGACGTCATCCCTATCGACACGTCCCTCGCCAAGGGCTCGCACGGCCCTGCCCGATACGGCCGAGGAGGGCCCGCTCTTCATCACGAAGGACCCGGCCCGCCTGCCACCGCGCCACTCCGTCGACGTGCGCCAGGTCAAGGACGCCGTCCTCTCGCACGTCTTCTCGTCTTAGCTACGTTCCCGCGACGCGCTTTTGCAGGGCGAGCGTGAGGACGAAGGCGCCCAGGCAGGCGAGGGCGGGCCACGCGTGCCCGATGACGAGGAGCTGCGCGCCGTCGACGAGGGAGATCCCGGCGATGAGCCTGGCCACGAGGCGGCGCAGCTTGGGGTTCGTGGTCTCCTCGCGCGCGATCGTCGACAGCATCACGAGATAGAAGAACAGGAAGGTCGCGCCCGCGTAGACCGGCGGCGCCACGTGGGGCGCGGCGGCGCAGGCGGCGACGAGGTACACGGCCATGCGGCACAGGCCCATGACGAGCGGCGCGAGCCGGGTCTTCTTGTGCGTGATGTCGTAGACGAGAATCAAACCGGCGAGCCCGAGGCCCGCGACGAACGCCCGCGTGTTCGTCGTGACGAGGAGCAGCACGAGCGCGGCAGTCATCAGGGCGAAGCCCGCGAGAAACACCGTACGCGCGTCGACTTCGCCCGCGGGGATGGGCCGCTCGGGCCGGTGTTGGGCGTCCCAGCCGCGATCGAAGGCGTCGTTCAGGTACATGCCCGCGACGTAGAGCAACGAAGCTGCGACGGCCACGGGAATGACGGAGGGCCACGTCGGCTCGAGCGCCGCCAGCGCCACACCCGCGAGGACGTTCGTCCACACCGTCGGCAGGTTGGAGACGCGCCCCAGCTTAAGCGCCGTGGCCATGGGCATCATGGCGCGCTCAATTTCTCCATCGTCCACGATAGCTCTCGCGCGATGGCGTCTTCGACGGGCTCCTGGCGGTGCTCGGCCGGCAAGACGTCCCAAGTGTAGGTTTCGACCTCGAGGTGTTGGCAAACGTCGCTGCGCCCGAGACGCGCGAGCAGCGGCGCGAGGAACCCCTGCGTGTTCTCGAACGGTCCGAGGGCGGCGCGGAAGACCGGCACGTGAAAGTGCACGCGCCACTCGTCGCCGCCGTGGAGGGCGTCGTCGGTTCCCGCGCGCGCGGCGTCGGCGAGCGCCTGCGGCAGGTCGAGGTAACGGCGCAGATGCGGGCCGCTCCGCACGACGACCTGGTGCAGGTAGACGCCCTCGGCGAAGCGCTCGAGCGCCGCGCGCGCGGCGGCGTCGGGGCGCGCGAGGCGCAGGCCGGCGCTCACCTGGACCTTGAGGATGCGGACGCCCGCCGCGACGAAGCGGTCCACGGCCTCGTCGGGGGTCTCGAACTCGACGGCGGCGTGACAGGCGTCGAGGCACACGCCGAGGTGCCGCCGCAGCGTCTCTTCGGCGCGCGCGGGCGCGAGCCCCGTCGTCGCCGCGAATGCCGCGACGGACGCGCGCGCGAGGAGGTGCTCCTCGAAGAACGTGACGGCGTCGGCCGAGGTCTCGAGGATGCAGTGCGGCTCGGGCTCGAGCGCGAGCGTCACGACGTTTCCCGTGCGCTCGCGAAGCCGCCACAGGTGCTCGGCGTGGGCGCGCAGGCGCTCGGCCACCCGCGGCGCCGCGTCGCGCAGCGGCCCCCGCTCGCCGAAGCAGCCCGGCACCGTGCTCACGGAGCCCTCGGCCCCCGGGGGAACGAGCGCGGCGAGGATGTCCGCGAGCTGGTCGGAGTACGTGAGGCGCTCGTCTTCGAGCCAATCGGGGCGGTACACGCGCTCCTTGATGGCGCCGCCGGAGAACGCGCCGTAGGGGAAGCCGTTGATCGTGAACACGTAGAGGCCGGTCGCCCGCAGGTAATCGCGGAACGTCTCGAGGACGCCAGGGTCGGCGAGCCGATCGGCCGCCGCGGCCGACAGCCGCAGCCCCACGCCGAAGGGCCGGTCGGGCGCCACGCGCGCCTTGACGGCGCGCACGCGCAGCTCGACGTTCGCGAAGATCTCGTCCCACGTCTCGCCCGCGTGGATGTTGGTGCAGTAGCCGAGGTGGAGAGGCGAAAGAGCGCCTTCGCGCGCGACGATCATGGCGTCGCGGCGGCCCCGCGCATCCATGCGACGGCCCCCTCGACGAGCGCGCCGTCCATGACGTGGACCTGCACGGCGCCGCCGCCGAGCACGAGAACGAACGAGTGCCGGTCCATGTGGTGCTCGTGAAAGAGCGCGAGCAGGCGATCGACGACGCGCGGGTCGTCCTTCTCGGCCTCGCCGCCCACGACGGGCGCGGGGAGCGCGACGAGCTCGAGGCGGTCGGCGTGCCGCGTGAAATAGGCCGTGAGCCAGCCCGACAGCTCGGGCCACGCCGCCGCGAGCCCCGCGTCGACGATCGGCAAGACGCGGTGGCGGCGGTCCGATGAGCCGCGCGTGAACGCCTCGAGCAGGGCGCCGTTGTCGGGGACGAGCGCGTCGCGCGTGAACGTCACGTCGTAGGCGAACGGTACCGAGAAGGTCTGCTGGATGCGCGCGGGCGCCAGGGACGCCGGAGCCGCGCGCTTCGCCGCTGGTGTTTGTGCTTTGGTTCCCACGGACGACGTCGGGGCCCGCGCGGGCGGGCCGGGCGATTTCTAACCTTAGCGCATTCCCGCCGGCCGCCAAACCGGAACCCGATGCTACGCTGTCGCGCGTGAGCGACGGCAAAGGTCACCCGGGAGATCCGCAGGCTTGGCTCGAGACCTTCGTGCGTGACAGCGGCGGCGTCGCCGGCACCGTGCACCTGCTCACATCGCCCGACGAGCTGACGCTCGCGGGCCGCCGTGCGCATTCCCGAGCCCGTGAAACAGATCGTGCAGCGCGTCCCGCGCGGCAAGGGCATGGCCGGCCTCGTGTTCGTACGCGACGAGCCCATCTCGACCTGCAACATCAAGACGGACGCCACGGGTCAGGGTGCGGCCCGGCGCGGGCGCCGTCGACGCGCGGGCCGGCGTCGCCTTGCCGGTCCATGACGCGACCGGGAAAGTGCGGGCTGTCGCCGGCGCGGCCTTCACGGACGAAAAGGCGCTCAGCGAATTCGAGCTCGCCCACCTCTCGCGCGCCGCGCACACGCTGCCCTGACGCCGAGCGCGCGCCCGCGCCGGGCGAGCCGTTCGCGCCGGCGCGCGTCGTTTGCCGCCCAGCGTCGTTCGCGCCGACGGAAACCGCCCCAGCGCGGTTGCTGCGCCCTAACGGGCAAATCGCCTGTACAATCGAATGGACCGCCGCCGTGGCGAGCCGTTTCGCTGGCGCCCGCATCGGGAATTTCGATGAAGAACTTCGTTCGGTCGTGCTCCGTCTCGTTGGTGGCGCTGTTCGGCCCGATGCTGATCGCGGGGACGGCCCGCGGCGCGGTGGTCTGGACGGCGACCTTTGAGAAAGGTGATCTGTCCGAGTGGAGCCCCGGCATCAACGCCACCAAGGGCACCCGTCAGAACGTCGAGGTGCTGGGCGAGCAAGTCCACTCGGGGAAGCTCGCCTGCAAGATCACCGTGCACCCCGACGACACCTTCAACGGCCAGAATCGCGTCGACATCCAGCACCCCAGCAAGCTCACGGGCGCGAATCAGGACACGTGGCTGTCGGGGTATTACATGATGCCCGCCGACGCCGGCGTGAGGAACGAGTTCGCGTTCTGGGAGTCGGCCTCGAGCTTCGTGAACATGAGCGACTTCTGGGTCGAGCCCAAAGCGGGCGGCGGCACGACCATCGGCTTCGGCGTGGGCCGCGGGAACCTCGGCGCGACCAAGGTCTGGATGGCTGACTTCTCGATCGGGAAGTGGCACCAGGTCGCCATGCACGTTCATTGGTCGACCGATCCGACGAAGGGCATCATCGACGTCTGGTTCGACGGCCAGCAGGTCGTGACCAACTACAAGACCCAGACGGAGGCCGACGCGAACCCCCTCTTCTTCCAGACCGGTCTCCACCGCAGGTCGGTGGCGAACTTCACCGACACGATCTACTTGGACGACTTCGCCGAGGCGGACGCGCTGGCCGACGCTCAGATCGGAGCGCCCACGCAGGGCGACGGCGGCGCTCCTCCCGACGCCGCCAACGCAGACGGCGGCGTTGACGAGACCGGCGCCGCGGGCGCGGGCGGCGCCACCGGGAGCGTGGACGCGGACGCGACCGGCGCGGCGGGCTCCGGCGAGGCCGGAGCGACCGGCGCCGCGGGCAGCCCGACGGGTACGGCCGGCGCCGCGACGGCGGGCGCCGCCGGCACGGGCGCGGTGGCTCACGGCCGCGCGTCGGGCGGATGTGCCACCGCGGGCGGAGCGGGCGATGCGGCGGGCCTCGGTCTCGTGTCGCTGCTCGCGTTGCTCGGCGCCGTCGGCGTCACGCGTCGCCGGCGCCGGTAGCGCTCAGGTCTTCGGGCCGGTCGACGTCGAGAGCGCCAGCCTGCCACTCGACGGCCGCGACGAGCTCCCCCGACGCGCGCAAGAGATGGCGCGCCCCGGCGTCGCCGCGGAGAAGCGCGAGCCGCGGATACCAGCTGCACGGGAAGAGCGCCGGCACGCCCAGCTGCCCGCCGTAGGCGGATGCCGCCGCTCGTTCGCCGTCGCGCGAAGCGGCGATCAAGGCGTCGAGTTGGAGCGACGAGAGATTCGGCTGGTCGGCTACGGCCAGGAGCAGGGCGTCGAGCGCGTGGCGGCCCGCCCACGCGACGGCGACGCGCACGGACGCCGCCATGCCCTCCGCCCAGTCGGGGTTGCCGACCCGTTCGACGTCGAGGCCGTCGAGCGCGGGCGCGACGTCGGCGGCGTTCGCGCCCAGCACGATCGCGACGCGCGCGCAGCGCGAGCGCGCGGCCGCGAGCGCGACGTGGCGAATCAGCGGCACGCCGTCGACGAGCACGAGCTGCTTGGGGCGTCCGAACCGCCTCGACGCGCCGGCACTCAGCACGGCACACCCGATCGCGCCCGCCACGCGCTACTCCGCCGCCTCGCAGTGTTGCTCCACCGCGGCGGCCGCGTGAATGCGCCCCGGGCGGTCGCGCAGGTGACCGACGACCTCGCCCGCGACGACGGCCTGGATCTCCGCGACGATCGCGAGCGCGACCTCGTCGGGCGTCTCGGCGCCGAGGGCGAGCCCGACGGGGGCGTGCAGCCGCTGCGCGAGCGGCGTCCCCGGACGCGCGGGCGCCCCCAGCGCGGCCAGCAACCTGTCCGTGCGGGCGCGCGGCCCGAGCACGCCGACGTAAGGGCAGGGTGACGCCAGCAGCATCGCGAGCGCTTCGCGGTCGCGGTCGACATCGTGGGTCATGATGACGGCGACCGGCCGATGTGCGGCGGCGACGTCGTCCGCGAGATCGCGGGCCGGCCCGGCCGCGATGCGATCGGCCTCGACGAGCTGACGTCGCGCCTCGGCGGAGGACGGCCCGGCCCACACCGTGACCCTCCAGCCCACGGCGCGCGCCGCCCGCACGACCGGGACGGCGTCGGGGCGAGCGCCCATGACGAAGAGGTGGGGCGGCGGCTCGACGCGCTCGACGAGGGCCTCGCCGCCGCCTGCGAGCGCGATCGTCGACGGGCGAGCTCCTGGCGTCGCCAGGACGGCGCGCGCCTTGCGCGCAAGCGACTCGTGCAGCGCGGGCGCGAGCGAGGCGAGCCTCGACCGCAGCGGGCGGTCCGCGCGCGCCGCGAGACACGCGCCGAGCGCGAGCTCGGCCTGAGCTTCGTCGCCGCGCGGCGTTCGGAAGAGCGTCACGAGCGCGCCGGGCTGCTCGTCCGCGAGACAGCCGCCGATAAAGTCCAGGGCGTCGACGGCGGCGCCCGCGCCGGCGCGCTCGAGCAGCAGTTCGACGACACCGTTGCACCCGAGGCCGATGCCCCAACCGAGATCGTCGTCGCCGTCGTTCGTCGAGTCGTACGAGACGAGCGCCGGCTGGCCGTCGGCGGTCCGCCACCAGGCGCGCCGCACGAGATCGCGTTCGAGGCAGCCGCCGCTCACGGAACCGCAGATCCAGCGATCCTCGGCGATGAGCAGCCGAGCGCCCGGGCGCCGATAGGACGATCCCTTGACCGAGACCAGCGTGGCCGTGACGAAGGGCGCGTTCGTTCGGCGGAGCTCGCGGGCCGCCGCCATCAAGGCGCGCAGCTCACTCATGGAACGGTCTGCCGGGCGATCTCGTCACAGCAGCTTGTCCGGGGTGATGGGCAGATCGCGCACGCGCTTGCCCGTGGCGTGGTAGACGGCGTTCGCGATGGCGGCGGCGACGCCGGTGATGCCGATCTCGCCGATGCCCTTGACGCCCACCTGATTGACGTGGGGATCGTCCTCGTCGACGAAGATGACGTCGATGGGCGGCACGTCCAGGTTCACGGGGACGTGGTACTCGGCCAGATCGGCGTTCATGACGCGCCCGAGCCGTTCGTCGTAGACGGTCTGCTCGTGCAGGCCCATGCCGATGCCCCACACGATCCCGCCGATGAACTGGCTGCGCGCCGTCTTGGCGTTGAGGATGCGTCCCGCCGCGAAGGCGCTCACGACGCGCGCGACGCGCACCTCGCCGAAGTCGCGATCGATCCGCACCTCGACGAACTGCGCGCCGAAGGAGCGCGTCGCGAAATCGCGCCGCCCTTCGAACGACTTCGCCTCCTGCGTCACCTCGAGCGTCTCGAGCCGGTTGCGCGCGAAGACGGCCGCCAGCGCCTCGGCGCGCCCGCTCCCCGCGAGCGTCACGCGCGCGCCGTCGAGGCGCAGGTCGCGGGCCGCGCCGCCGGCGAGTGGCGAGCGCGCGTCGCCCACGGTGAGCGCGGCGAGCTTCTCTCGCAGTGCGAGGCAAACGAGGCGGACCGCCGAGCCCACGCTGGCCGCCGTCGTCGAGCCGCCCGAGCCCGGCGTCTCCGGCATGTCTGTGTCGCCCAGATCGAAGCTCACGCGCGCGAGGGGAAGCCCCAGCGTCTCGGCCGCCACCTGGGTCATGACCGTGTAGGTGCCCGTGCCGATGTCCTGCGAGCCCGCCTTGACCGACGCCGTGCCGTCGGGCCACAACGTCGCCCCCGCCTTGGCGCCGCGCTGGTGCGCGGGGTAGGTCGCCGTCGCCATGCCCCACCCGACGAGCTGGTTGCCGTCCTTCATCGCCGTCGACATCGAGCCGGGCCGCGGATCGCGCCGCCGCCACCCGAAGCGCTCGGCGGCCCGCTGGTAGCACGCCTTGAGCGACTTCGACGACCACGGCTTCCCCGACTCCGGATCGACGTCGGCGTGGTTGCGCAGCCGCAGCTCCACGGGATCGATGCCCATGGCGACGGCGAGCTCGTCCATGGCGCACTCCATCGCGAAGCTGCCGGTCGATTCGCCCGGCGCGCGCATGAACTGCGGCGTCCCAGTGTCGAGGAGCGTGAGCCGCTCGCTCGTGTGGATGTTCGGGCACCAGTAGAGCGCGCGCGTGGGCGCCGTCGTGTGCTCGACGAACTCGTCGAAGCGCGACGTGCTGGACCGGCTCTCGTGGCGGATGAGCGTGAGCCGGCCGTCCTTCGCGGCGCCGAGCACGACGTGCTGGCGCGTCGGCGGGCGAAACCCCACGGGCCCGAACATCTGCGGGCGCGTCACCATGAGCTTCACGGGCTGATTGACGTGGCGGGCGGCCAGGGCGGCGATGACGACGTTCGACCAGCACGAGCCCTTGCCGCCGAATCCGCCGCCCACGAACTTCGAGATGACACGGACGTTCTCCTTGGGGATGCCCAGCGACGCGCCGAGCTTGCGGCGGACCTCGAAGATCCCTTGCGTCGAATCATAGACCGTCAGGTGCTGCGGCCCGTGCCACGCGGCGATCGTGGCGTGCATCTCCATCGGGTTGTGCGTCTCGAACGGCGTCGTGTAGACGTGGTCGACGCGGACCGCGGACGCGACGAGCCCCACGGCCGGATCGCCGCGCATGAAGTCGAGCGGCTGCTTCTGCGACGGGTCGGCGCCGCGCGGCGAAGAAGGCTTCTCGACCTCGAAGGACTCGGGCAAGCTCACGATCGGCGGCTCGGTCTCGTAGCGCACGATGACGAGGCGCGCCGCGTGGCGTGCGCGCTCGAGCGTGTCGGCCACGGCGACGCCGATGGGCTGGTTGCTGTAGCGGACGAGGTCGTCCTCGAAGACCTGCAGCACGCGATCGCCTGGCGAGGCCTTGTGCGCGAGATCCGGTTGGCGCGGCACCGGCCCGACGTTTTCGTGGGTGACGACGGCCAGCACGCCCGGCGCGGCCCGGGCCGCGCTCGTGTCGATGTGCGTGATCCTTCCGCGCGCCACCGAGCTGACGAAGAGCACGGCGTGGGCGACGCGCGCCACGTCGACCTCGGCGGCGTACGCGGCCGCGCCCGTGACTTTGAGGCGGCCGTCGACGCGATCGATGGGATCGCCGCGCAGCTTGAGGGCGGGCGCCCCGCCGGCTTTGTCGTCGGCGCTCACGCGGCCCCCTTCACCGTCGCGAGCGCGCGCACGATGGCCCGGCGCGCGAGCGGCACCTTGAAGGCGTTGTGCTTGCGCGGCTTCGCGCCCGCGAGCGCGGCCTCGGCGGCGCGCGTGAAGGCCGCCCGCTCGGGACGTTGCCCCACGAGCAGGCGTTCGGCCTCGACGGCGCGCCACGGCTTCGTGCCGACACCGCCGAGCGCGATCCGCGCCTCGCGCACGAGGCCGTCCTCGATGCGCAGCGCCGCGCCCACCGACACGAGCGCGAACGCGTACGACGCGCGGTCGCGCACCTTGAGGTAGCGCGACTGCTCGAATCCCGGCCGCGCGGGAAGGCTCACACCCGTGACGAGCTCGCCCTGCGCGAGCACGCTCTCTCGCTCGGGGTGCTCGCCGGGCAGGATGTGAAAATCGGCGATCGGGATCTGGCGCGGCCCCGCGGGCCCGCGCGTGTGAACGACGGCGTCGAGCGCCAGCAGCGCGACGCACATGTCCGAGGGGTGCGCGGCGATGCACTTGTCGCTCGTGCCGAGCACGGCGTGCATCCGGTTGTAGCCGTCCAGGGCGCCGCAGCCCGCGCCGGGCGCGCGCTTGTTGCACGGCGTGGCTGGATCGCGAAAGTAGGAGCAGCGCGTGCGCTGCAGCAGGTTGCCGCCCACGGTCGCCATGTTGCGCAGCTGCGGGCTCGCGCCCGCGAGCAACGCCTCCGACAAGAGAGGGTAGCGTGCGACGACGTCCGGGTGCCGGGCCAGATCGCTGTTCCGCACCAAGGCGCCTACGTGCAACCCGTCGTGGGCGACCTCGATCTTCCCGAGCGGCAGCGCGTTGACGTCGACGAGCTCTGCCGGCTCGAGCACGTCGAGCTTCATGAGATCGAGCAGGGAGGTGCCCCCGGCGACGAAGGCGGCATCGGGCGCCGCGCGCGTCGCGGCGACCGCCGCGTCGACGGTCGTGACTTTGAGATAGCGAACGGGCCGCATGCGCCTCAGCCCCTCCGCACACTCTCGATGGCGGCCACGATGTTCGGGTACGCGCCGCAACGGCAGAGGTTGCCGCTCATCTGCTCGCGGATGTCGTCGGCCGACCGCGCGTGCCCCTCGGCGAGCAGGCCGACCGCCGACATGATCTGACCGGGGGTGCAGTAGCCGCACTGGAAGCCATCGTGCTCGAGGAACGCCGCCTGAAGCGGGTGCAGGTCGGCGCCCCGCGCCAGCCCTTCTATGGTCGTGATCTTCGTGCCCTGCTGCATGATCGCGAGCGTCAGGCACGAGTTGATGCGGCGCCCATCGACGAGGACCGTACACGCGCCGCACTGTCCGTGATCGCAGCCCTTCTTCGTCCCCGGCAGACCAAGGTGCTCGCGCAGGGCATCGAGCAGCGTCACGCGCGGCTCGATGGCGAGCGTGTGCTTCGTACCGTTGACCTCGAGGGTGACCGGGCCGACGCCCGCAGGCACCGCCGCCGAGGCGCCCGCCGCGCGCGGCTCCGCCAGCGCCGCCGCGAGCGCGGCGGCCAGCGACGCGGCCAACATCGTTCGCCGCGTCATGGTCACGCCCTCGGCGGGCGCCGTCGACAGGCCGAGCTCGGCGGCGCGGCGAAGCGCATGAAGCAGCGTCCCGACGTCGTCGGAGCGCGGCGCCGGGTCCTTCCACCGCCACGCCGGCCCGTCCTCGTCGAGCATGACCAGCGTCAGCGGCCAATCGTCGGCGCCGCCCTCGACACATCCCAGCGCGACGCGCAGCCCCCGCGCCGCCGCCGCGGGATTCACCTCCGGGCCCCGACGCAGGGGCTCACTCGCATCGTCGGGTTGTAGCAACGTGACGCCTCGGGGCGTGACGGCGACGAGCGCGGCGCCGAGCCCCCGCAGCTCGGCGCGCAGCGGGGCCGTCGTCGCGTCGTCATCGAGCGGCAATGCGCGCGAAACGACGATGACGACGGGCCGTCCGCGAATTTCGCGCAACGAGCAGGCGTTTCCACGGCGATCGACCCACCCGTTCCATGGGGCAACCTCGCGGGGCGATCCGCCGTCGCCGCTGTCAGCCATGTCGCTCCCCTTCACCGAGCTGATCTGGGTCGCCGCGAACCAACGTCAAGTACCCGTCAGCTCACGGCAGCGTGCAGGACGCGCCCGTCCACGTGCCGCCGATGATCTGCGTGCACTGGTTGGCGACTGTGAACACGTTGTTGTAGACGCGGATGTCGTCGAGAGTCACGCCGCCCGAGCCGATGTAGAGGGTGTCGTAGATGCCCTGGCTGAAGACGGGATCGTTGGCGCTGTCATTCGCGACCGTCTCGACGAGGACGTCGTCGTGATAGACCTCGACGTTGGCTCCCTGGCCGGCGCCCACGCCGGTGCCTGCGTAGCGGACGATGACGTTATGCCAGACGCCGCTCGCGAGGCCGGTGTAGATGGGGCAGCTCCCCGTCAGGTAGGGGCTGCTCGTGCTCGCCGCGCAGATCGAAGACTGCGTCGCAGAGAACACCGACAGCTGGATGCCGCCGTAAGGCGCCACGGACCGGTTGTTGATGTCGAAGTACGCGTGCTGCGTGTCCGGCGACGCCGACACGTTCACCCAGAGCGAGATCGTGTACTGGGGATAGACCCCCAGCACGGCCCGGGCGCTGCCCTGGGCCGCCGCGTATGCGCTGTTGCTGAACTGCGCCGCCGAGCCCACCTTGCCCGCGACGAAAGAAACGCTCCCGTTGAGCGTGAGCGCATACCCGGGGACGCTGCCCGTGTTCGTTCCGTCGGAGTCGAGCGGATAGTGGAGGAGCGGCACGGGCCCGACCGCCGTGAAG
>DATKFB010000586.1:0-4771 GCA_035544435.1 Polyangia bacterium | reverse complement strand
TCATGGAGCGCGGGTTCGACCTGCTCGACGGGTCGGACCCCGCGCCGAACCCCGCGCGCGTGCGCGCGCGCTTCCGCGACCTCGGCCTCTTCGCGCTGCCGCTCGGCCCCGTCGGCAGCCCGACGACCCTCCCCGGCGGCGTCATCGGCGGGGATCTGCTGCACTCCTTCTCCGTCGAGCTGCGCTTCGCCGCCGCCTGCCCCGGTCTCGACGGGGGCGCCGCGGGGCCCGGGTGCTCGTCCGTGACGTTCTGGCGGCACCAGGGCGCGACGCTGGCGTTCCTCGAGGACGCGGGCTACGCCGTTCTGCGTTTCACGCTCTTTGGCGGCGGCGAGACGACCGCCCAGTCCCCGTCGGATTTTCTGGGCCTGCAGGCCCCCGTGACGCTCCCGCCCTCGCGCGTCGTCTTCCGGGCCTGCGCCGCGCCACGCGTGTTCTCGCGGACCGAGCCGCGCGAGGCCTGCTGCGTGCGCGGCGACGAGATCGCGCGCGCGTCGGGCGCAGATCTCTCGCTCCTGCTCGCGACCGGCGTCGGTCCCATGGTGCTGAGCCGGTCGGCGTGGGCCCGCGTGTCCGCCCTCCTGCCCACGCCGCCCGCCATGACGTCGGCGCCGCTCCTCGTCGCGACCTGGCCCACGGTGATCGACGCGACGTGGACGACGATGCCCCGCTACGCGCTCCTCGACGGCTTCGATCCGCCGTCGACCGGCGACGAGGGCCCCTGCGTCGATCTCGGCCGCGCGCGGCGCATCGAGTGGACCGAGGCGCAGATCGCGGCCACGGGCCAGGCCCAGCCCACCCTCGGCGCCTGCGTGCAGCCGTGCGACACCGACCCGAGCGAGTCCGGGGTGGCCCTCAACAGCGCCGCCTACATCGAGCTCGGCGGCGCGATCCCCGTGGCCGTCGTCGATGACGCCGAGCCGTTCCTGCAAGCGCTGCGCTTCGACATCCGCCCCGAGGGCCCCGACATAGACGGCCTGGTGGGCGCGGCCGCGCTGGGCGCCGCGCGCGTCGAGCTCGACTACATCAACGACCCGCCGCGCGCGATCTTCTCTTGCGAGCCGGCGGCGAGCCACGACGCTTGCTACGCGGCGTCCCGCTGCCCGCGCCTGCCCGACCACGACCACAAGCATCTGTGCTTCGGTCTTCCAGCGGCGCCGGAAGACCCGCCCGGCTTCGGCCTGCCCGCAACCTGCGCGCCTTCTGGGTGCTAGCGGTCCCGCCAGCCGCGCGAGCGTCAAGGTCTGCGTGTACAATGGCGCCACGCATGCGTACCGCCGTCGCCGTGGGGCTGGCCGCCGTCCTCTCGCTCGCCGCCGCCGGGGCCGAGGCGCGGGTCCGCGTCTCCATCGGCGACTTCGCGATCGCCGGCGGCGACTCGCCCGCGCTCGCGCTCCAGCTCGAGGACGGCTTCGTCCTCGGCCTCGTGCGTGCGGGCGTGCAGGTGATCGACACCGTCGACACCGCCAAGAAGCTCGACGGCCACCCCGAGCTGCAGCACTGTGACACCTCGCCCTGCCTCAAGGCCATCGGCCAGCTGCTGGACGTCAAGTACGTCGCGCGCGTCCGCGTCGACGTCGCGGGCAACAGTTACAAGATAGTCGCGCGCGTGTTCTCGACCGAGGGCGCGGCGCCCGCGGCGCTGCCCATCGCGACGAAGTCGAAGACCTGCGACGTCTGCACGGTCGTCGAGGCGCGAGAGAGCATGTTGCGCGTCGCCGACATGCTGCGACCCCAGATCGAGGAGCCCGCCGCGGCGGCGCCCCTGACGCCGGTCGCGCCGCCGCCGCGGCCGCCCGGAATCGCGTTGCCCCTCGCGGCCGCCATGGTGGGCCTCGTGGGCGTCGCTGTCGGCTTCGCGGTCCTCGGCTCGAACGGCACCTGCACGGGGACGCTCTGCTCCGAAAACCGCACGCGCAGCGCCGTGGGCGGCGGCCTCGTCGGCGCTGGCGCCGTGGCGGCCCTCGCCGGCGCGTACGTCACGATCGTGCGCAGCCGCGGCGGCGATCCCGTCGCGGGCCTGGCCGTGGCGTTGCGCTGGTAGCGCGCGGTAGAGGGCGGCGCGATCAGACCGCCTCTAGCGGCGCGCCGAGCGCGCGCAGCGTCGTGGCGAAGCTCGGGAAGGACGTCGCGATCTCCTCGGCTGGCACGAGCGTCTCGTCGGGCGACGACAGGCCCAGCACGGCGCCCGCCATGGCGATGCGATGGTCGTGCTCGGGCTCGACGCGGCCGCCCCGCGGGGCGTGGCCCCCGAGGCCTTGCACGACGAAGCCGTCCGGACGCTCCTCGACGGCGACGCCCGCGCGGGCGAGCTCGCGCGCGAGCGCCGCGATGCGGTCCGACTCCTTGATGCGGAGCTCCTTCAGATCGGCGAAGGTCGTCACGCCCTCGGCGAGCGCCGCCGCGACGGCGAGCGCGGGCACCTCGTCGATTGCGCGCAGCGCGAGCGTACCGTCGATGAGCGTGCCGCGCAGGCGGCGCGCGCAGGCCCGCACGCGCCCCACGGGCTCGCCCATGGCGTCGCCCGTGACCTCGATCGTGAGCTCGGCGCCCATGGCGGCGAGCGCGTCGAGGGCACCCGTGCGGGTCGGGTTGAGGCCGACGTTCTCGACGACGACGTCGCTGCCCTCGACGGTGAGGGCCGCCACGATCAGGAACATGGCCGACGACAGATCGCCCGGCACCGTGATGGGCGCGGCCCGCAGCCGCCCGCTCCACCCCGTCGGATCGATCACGATCGCGCGCGTCGCCGGATCGACGGCGATGGGCGCGCCGAGGTGTCTCAGCATGCGCTCGGTGTGATCGCGCGAGGCGGCCGGCTCGCGCAGCTCGGTGCGCCCCCTAGCCTGCAGCCCCGCGAGGACGAGCGCGCTCTTGAGCTGCGCACTCGCGACCGGCAGATCGTAGCGCAGCCCCGTGAGACCGTTCGCGCCGCCACGCACGCGCAGCGGCGGGAAGACGTCGCTCGGGCGGGCCGGGTCGACGCGGCCGTCGATCACGGCGCCCATCCGCCGCAGCGGCTCCGCGAGCCTGCCCATGGGCCGCCGCGTGAGCGAGGCGTCGCCCTCGAGCGTCGTCTCGAACGGCCGCCCCGCGAGCAGCCCCGTCATCATGCGGATGGTCGTGCCCGAGTTCCCGCAGTCGAGCGGGCCCGCGGCCGCGCGCAGGCCCGCGAAGCCCACGCCGCGCACCTCGGCCTCGGTCCCCGAGAGGCTCACGCCGACGCCCAGCGCCTCGAGGGCGCGCGCCGTAGACCGGTTGTCGCCGCCCTCGCCGAGGCCGTGGATCTCGACGGCGCCGTCGCACAGCGCACCGAACAGCAGCGCGCGGTGCGAGACGGACTTGTCGCCCGGCACGCGGCAGACGCCCGCGAGCGCACCCGACCGGCGCGCGCGCAGCACGGTCTCGGACGGGGACGGCGGCGCGCTCGACATCAGCCGGCCGTTTTTATCACGGTTGCCGCGCGCCCGGCCCGCGCTGGCGCGCCACCGCCTGGAGAAGCAGCAGCACGCGCTCGGACAATGCCTCCCGCTTGTCCTCGGGGATGCGCAGGTGGCCGTGAACGCGGGCCCCCTCGGCCAGCAGCGTGGCGCCGTCGACGAGCGGCCCGAGGCCCATGAGGCGCAGCATCCGGTTCCGCGCGAGCTCGCGCAGCTCGTCGCTCCACAGCCGGGCGGCCGGGCCCGCGCGGCTCCCGTCGTCGAAGACCGCCTCGGCGGAGAGCTCGAGGTCGGCGCCGAGATCGAGGCGCGCGGCGACGCGCCTTAGATCCGGCGGGACGTCCGCGATGCCGGCGCGCGCGCGCACGTCGTCGGTCACAAGCAGCGCGACCGTCACGGCCGGCCGGCGCGCCTCGGCGTCGATGTCTCTCGCGAGCGCGCCGAGCGGCCCGCCGCGCGCGTCGGGCACGACGCCCCACGCCGCGTCGACGGCCGCGCGCGCCGTCTCGGGCGTGCCCTGCACGAGCGTGCGGCCCGAAGGCAAGACGGCGACCGCGCGCCCCCCGCCCTCCCAGAGCGGGCACTCGCGCCAGCTCGTCTCGACGCCGCCCGGCGTCGCCGCGAGGAAGGCCCGGCCGACGCGCGCGGCGTCGAAACGCCCCGCGACGACGACCGCCTGGGTCGCGGCGTCCGCGGCCTCGAAGCCCGCGACGACGACGCGATCGGCGTCGTTGAAGACGTCGTAGCCGAAGACGCGCTGGCGCTCCTCGCGATCCTCGACGAAGCCGCCCGTGACGAGCGCGCGCGACCAGGGAGACGCGCGCAGCGCGCGGAGGTCGAGATCGGCGAGCGACGACGCCGTCCGCGGCACGAGGTTCCAGGCGTCGCTGTCGTCCGGGGCCGTGCGCACCGAGGCCGCCGGCGTGACGGCCGCCGGAGGCGGGAGCTCGCCGCAACCTGCCCACACGAGCGCGACGAGCGCGGCGCTTCGCCGGCTACGAGGGAACGAGCCGATCACGTCCGGACTTTCCCATCGAAAGGATGGCTTCGATGCGATCGCCGTCACCCGCGGCGATGGCGGCGCGCAACCCTTCCAGGTTGGCGGCGAGCTTCTCGACGAGCGGCAGCAGTTGATCCTTGTTGTCGAGGAGGATGTCTCTCCACATGGCCGGGCTCGAGGCGGCGACGCGCGTCGTGTCGCGCAGGCTGGAGGTCGGCAAACGCAGAAGTCCGCTCACGAGCTCCGGGTCGAGCCCAGCCAGCACGCCGGCCAGCGTGTACGCCGCCACGTGCGGCAGGTGGCTGCCCGCGCCCATGACGCGATCGTGCAG
>DATKFB010000585.1:0-6855 GCA_035544435.1 Polyangia bacterium | reverse complement strand
CGACGAACTTGGCGTTCGAGAGCTTCTTCGTGAGGTAGTCGCAGTCGGTCTTGACCTTGCCGAGCTCCTTGTGGAGCTTGTCGCGCTCGGCATCGGCGTCGACGAGGCCGTCGAGCGGCACCATGACCTCGACGTCGCCCGCCATGAGCATCGCCGTGTTGTCGAGCGAGAACTCGCCCGAGAAGCTGGCGCCCGAGCGCCGCACGCGCACCTCGCTGCAGCGCCCCTGCTCGGCGATGATCTGCTTGTACCCCTCGAGGATGGTCTTCTTGTAGTCGTCCGTCACGGCGAGGAGCACCGTGATCCTCGCGGGGCCCGGGATGTTCTTCTCGCCGCGGATGGCGCGGATCGCGACGATGACCTTTTGCACGAGCGCCATCGACGACTCGGAGGCGTCGTCGTAGAAGCGCACGTCGCGCACGGGATAGAGGGTGATCATGATGCTCTGCGGAGCGCCCGAGCCCTTGGGGAGCTGCTGCCAGATCTCTTCGGTGATGAACGGCATGAACGGGTGCAGCAGGCGCATGGCGGTCTCGAGCGCCGTGACGAGCGCGCCCTGGATCTTGAGGCGCGCCTCGGTGCCGGGCGCCGCGCGCTGAAGTCCCGTCTTCGCGAGCTCGATGTACCAGTCGCACAGCTCGTTCCACACGAAGTGGTAGGCGGCCTGCGCGGCGTCGGAGATGCGGTACTCCTCGAGCGCCGTGTCGACCTCCTCGGCGGCGCGCTGCACGCGAGAGAGGATCCAGCGCTCCGGCAGATCGAGCTCGGCGCGGTCGGGGCCGTCGGCCACCTGATCGGCGAACCGGTCGGCGTCGTAGCCCTCGAGGTTCATCTGGACGAAGCGCGCCGAGTTCCAGATCTTGTTTGCGAAGCGCCGCGCGTCCTCGACGTTCGAGATCGAGAACTTGATGTTCTTGCCCTGGGCCGCCGGCGTCGTGAGCCAGGCCAGCGCGAAGCGCAGCGCGTCCGCGCCGTGCTGCTGGATGACGTCGACGGGGTCGATGGTGTTGCCCTTGACCTTCGACATCTTCTCGCCCTTGTCGTCGGTGACCATCGTGTGCAGGTACACCGTGCGAAAGGGGACCTTCTTCATGAAGTGCAGGCCCGCCATCATCATGCGCGCCACCCAAAAGAAGAGGATGTCGTAGCCCGTGTCGAGGACCGTCGTCGGGTAGAAGGTCTTGAGCTCGCGCGTCTCGTTGGGCCAGCCGAGCGTCGCGAAGGGCCACAGCCACGACGAGAACCAAGTGTCGAGCACGTCCTCATCTTGCGCGAGGGCGTCGCCGCCCGCGCCGCAGTGGCCGCAGAAGTTCGGCGTCGCGCGCGCCACCGTCATCTCCTTGCACTTGCTGCAGTACCACACGGGGATGCGGTGGCCCCACCACAGCTGCCGCGAGATGCACCAGTCGCGGATGTTGTACATCCAGTGGAAGAAGGTCTTCGACCAGCTCTCGGGGACGAACTTCGTCTTGCCCTGCTCGACGGCCTCGATGGCGGGCTTGGCGAGCGGCTCCATCTTGACGAACCACTGCGTCGAGAGCATGGGCTCGACGACGGTCTCGCAGCGCTGGCAGTGCCCGACGGCGTGCAAGTGCAGCTTCGAGCCGCGCTCGAGCCGCAGCTCCTTGAGGCGCGCCTTGACGGCCTTGCGCGCCTTGAAGCGGTCGAGCCCCGCGAACTCGCCGCCCTCGGCGTTGACGATGCCCGCCTCGTCGAAGATCGAGATCATGGGCAGCTTGTGCCGCTGGCCGGTCTCGAAGTCGTTGAGATCGTGCGCGGGCGTCACCTTGACGGCGCCCGTGCCGAACTTCGGGTCGACGAGGATGGCGTCGGCGATCACGGGGATGTCGCGGTCGACGAACGGGTGCTCGAGCGTCTTGCCGATCTTCGACTGGTGGCGCGGATCGTCCGGGTGCACGGCCACGGCCGTGTCGCCCAGCATCGTCTCGGGCCGCGTCGTCGCGACGACGATCTCGCCCGAGCCGTCGGCGAGCGGGTAGGCGAACTCGTAGAGCTCGCCCTGCACGCCCTCGTCGTAATCGACCTCGAGATCGGAGAGCGCCGTGCGGCACGAGGGGCACCAGTTGATGAGCCGCTTGGCGCGGTAGATGAGGCCCTCCTCGTGCAGGCGCACGAAGGCCTCGATGACGGCCGCCGAGTACGGCGGATCCATCGTGAACGTCGTGCGCTGCCAGTCGAGCGAGCAGCCGAGCGTCTTGAGCTGGTCGAGGATGCGGTCGCCCATGCGCCCCCGCCAGTCCCAGATGCGCTTCTCGAACTCGACGCGCCCCAGGTCGTGGCGGCTCTTGCCCTCCTTGGCCTTGAGCTCGCGCTCGACCACCATCTGCGTCGCGATGCCCGCGTGGTCGGTGCCGGGCAGCCACATGGCGTTGTAGGCGGCCATGCGCCGCCAGCGCGTGAAGATGTCCTCGATCGTCTGGCCGAGGGCGTGCCCCATGTGCAGCGAGCCCGTGACGTTCGGCGGCGGGATGACGATTGCGAACGGGGCCTTGGGCGCCGAGGCGTCCGCGTGGAAGTAACCGCGCGCCATCCACTCGGCGTACCAGCGCGACTCGATGGCCGACGGTTCGTAGGTCTTGGGGAGCTCGGCCATGAGGACCGACTATTTAGCGCGGAATCCCCTCTGGTTGCCAGTGCGCGCCCGCCCTCGCGCGGGGGTCTCACGCGCGCATGCGGCGCAGCCGGATTGGCGGCGGGGTCGCGGACGCGGGCCGCTCGGCGGCGAGGCGCGCCGCGAGCACGAGGTCGTGCCGGGGCGCGAGGTCGCAGGCCGGGTCGGTGGCGCCGGCGTCGCCGAGGAGCGCGAAGGCCTGACAGCGGCAGCCGCCGAAGTCGCGCGCGCGCTCGTCGCAAGAGCGGCACGGCTCGGGCATCCACGCTTCGCCTCGGAAGGCGCGGAAGGCCGGCGAGTCCGTCCAGATGTCGCCGAGCGGGCGGTCGCGGATGCTCTCGAACTCGAGCGTCGTGATCGACGCCGCTTGGTGACACGGCAGCGCCGTGCCGTCGGGCGTGACGACGAGGTAGCGCCGCGCCCAGCCGTCCATGCAGGCGCGCGGGCGGCCGACGTCGTAGTCAGGGCGCACGAAGAGGATCTCGATCTTGCCGCGCAGGCGCTCACGCGCCGCGAGGGCGACGACGCGGGCCTCCGCGAGGGCGGCGCGCGACGGCAGGAGCGCCTCGCGGTTGACGAGCGCCCAGCCGAGGTACTGCGTGTTCGCCAGCTCGAGCCGCTCGGCGCCCACGCGCTCTGCGAGCGCGACGAACTCGGGCACGCGCGCGATGTTGCCGCGGTGGATGACGACGTTGAGCGTGAGCGGCAGCCGGAGCGCGCGCGCCGCGGCCGCGACCTCGAGCTTGGCGGGCAGACAGTCGCGCCCCGCGATCCAGCGCCCGGCCTCACCGTCCGTGTCCTGCACGGAGAGCTGCAGGCTGTCGACGCCGGCGGCGGCGAGGCGCGCGAGGCGCGCGGCGTCAAGCGGCACGCCGCTCGTGATGAGGTTGACGTACAGCGCGTGCGCGCGCGCCGCCGCGACGAGCTCCTCGAGGTCGTCGCGCACGAGCGGCTCGCCGCCCGTGAGGTTGACCTGCAAGACGCCGAGCGCCGCCGCCTCGCCGAACACGCGCTTCCACGCCGCCGTGTCCAGCTCGCGCGCGTGCTTGTCGAGGTCGAGCGGGTTCGAGCAGTACCCGCACGCGAGCGGGCAGCGGTAGCTGAGCTCGGCCACGAGCGTGTAGGGGCGCGGCGCCTCGGTCTCAGCCTCCTGACTCACGCGCCGCCGTCCTCGCGCGCAAAGATGAGCAGGCCGCGCTCGTCGAGCGCGCGCAGGAACGTCAGCACCTCGTCCTCGATGCGCGCGCGCTCGGCGTCCCCGTAGGCGGCCGCGAGCGTCTCGACGATGTCCGCCACCGTGAGCCCCTGGCCGCAGAGCGCGGCGATGCGCGCGGCCGTCTCCGTGAGCTCGAGGCCGCGCTCGGGATAGAGCAGCACGTGCTTGCCCGAGCGGGGATCGAGGCGCAGCCGCGCTTTGCTCGCGAGGCGCGGGCGGCTGCGCGCGCCGATCACGGCGTCCCCCGCGCCGCGCCCGTCACCGTGGCCGCATGCACGCAGTCGAGCAGATGCCACAGGATCTCCGTCTTGCGAACGAGCGCCGCGACGCACGCCTCCTGCAGCGCGCGCGAGGTGGCGTTCGCGACGACGTACGCCAGGCCCTCGTCCCCGTCGGCGCGCGCGCGCGTCACGCGGACCTTGAAGTACCCGAGCGCCTCGGCGCCCACCCACGGGTAGTGTTGCTCCCAGGCCGCGATGCGCTTCGACATGATGTCGGGCGCGAACATCTCGGTGAGCGACGAGGCCACGGCGACGACGAGGGGGCTCTCCCGCACGAGCCCGACGTAGGCGTCGCAGGCGAAGCGCACGCCCGGCAGCACCGAACGGCAGCTCGCGACCTCTCGCGGATCGAGGCCCACGGCCTCGGCGAGCCGCAGCCACAGCGCGAGCCCGCCCGAGCGCGCGCCGTCGCCGCCGTCGTCGACGCCGTCATGATCCTGGATGCGGTGAATCCAGAGCCGGCGAAACGCCGGATCCTCCGACTTCGCGACGATGAGCGCGTCCTTGATGGGGATGCGCGTCTGATAGTAGTAGCGGTTCAGCACCCAGCCCTGAAGCTGCGCCCGCGTGAGCGCGCCCGCGTGCATGAGCTCGTGGAACGGATGCTGGTCGTGATACCGGCGCACGCCCTCCTCGCGCAGGCGCGCCACGAACGCGTCGGGCGCGAGCAGCGGCGCCAGCGCCGCCGCCGTCACAGCTCGACCTCCATGCCGTCGAACGCCACCTCGACGCCGTAGCGCGCGAGCTCGGCGCGCTCGGGCCCGTCCTCGCGCAGCATGGGGTTCGTGTTGTTCACGTGGATGAAGATGCGCCGGCGCGCGGGCAGGCGCGACAGGAACGCCAGGCTGCCGCTCGGGCCGCTAAGGGGCCAGTGCGACATGTCCTCGGCGCGCCGCGTGCCGAGGCCCGCCGCGGGCAGCTCGTCGCTCGTCCAGAACGTGCCGTCGAAGAACACGACGTCCGCGCCCGCGACGGCGCGCTCAAGTTCGGGCGACGGCCCCGCGACGCCGGAGAGGTACGCGAGCCGCCCGCCCGTCCGCTCGTCGCGGATGAAGTAACCGACGTTGTCCTCGGGCGAGGGCGCGCGCAGCGTCTTGAGGTGAAGGGGGAGGTTCCCCGCGATGGGCAGCGCCGTCACGCGCAGCCTCGTGGTCTCGCCGCCGAGCGCCTGCTCCTCTCCGAGCGTGACGACCCGCCAATCGAGCTGCCCCGCGAACCGCTCGAGCGTCCGATAGAGGACGTTCCCTTGCCGGAACCCGTCGCGCATGGCGGCCGTCGCGTGCACGACCAGCGGATGCGATTCGCGCAACGACAGCAGCCCCAGGCAGTGGTCGAGATCGCCGTTCGAGAAGAGAATTCCGGCGATGGGCGAGTGCCGCTTGGCGCGCGGCCACAGATCCGGAAACGCCTCGATCTGCGCGCGGATCTCCGGCGAGGCGTTGATGAGGAACCAAGCCTCGCCGTCCCCGCTGACGGCGATCGATTCCTGCGTCCGGGCCCGCAAGCCGGGCGCGCCCGCGCGCACCGCGCGGCAGTTGTCGCAGCCACAATTCCACTGCGGGAACCCGCCACCGGCGGCGGATCCCAGGACTCTCACGCGCACGATGGCGCCGAGACGCTACCTGGCGAGCGTCGACGAATCGGCATCAGCCAAGTCGAGGACCGGCTCCATGGGATCACGGTCTCCGAAATCGCTCTGATAGCCACCGATTTCGGCGCTCATGTTGATCTCGACGAAGCTCGGGGTTTCCCACTTCATGGCACACACCTTTCGATGGCGTTCATTCTTGTCTCGGCACTGGCCCGAGTCAAGGGTATCTATCTTGCCACCATGTCGAGAGCCAGAACCGTTCATTTTCGCAGCCTTTGGCCCACCCTCACCGCGTTTGCGGGCCTCCTGACCGCCGCGGCCGGCGCCATCCCCGCCCGCGCGGCGACCGCCGGGCCGCTCGTCTACGTCAGCACCGAGGAGGGCGGCGAGGTGGTCGCCATCGACCCCGCCTCCGCCGCGGTCGTGGCCCGCATCCCCGTGGGCAAGCGCCCCCGCGGCCTGAAGCTGTCGCCCGACGGCAAGCTCCTCTACGTCGCGCTCTCCGGCTCGCCGCGCGCTGCTCCCGGCGTCGACGAGTCGAAGCTGCCGCCGGCCGACCGCGCCGCCGACGGCGTGGGCGTCGTCGACCTGCGGACGCACAAGCTCGTGCGCACGCTGCAGAGCGGCCAGGATCCCGAGTCCTTCGACGTCTCGCGTGACGGCAAGACCCTCTACGTATCGAACGAGGAGACCGCCGAGATGACGGTGCTCGACCTCGCGTCGGGCAAGGTCGAAGGCAAGGTCGCCGTGGGCCACGAGCCCGAGGGCGTGACCTTGCGCCCCGACGGCAAGGTGGTCTACGTCACCTCCGAACAGGACAACCTCGTCGTCGCCGTCGCCACGGGGACGCTCAAGGTCCTGGCGCAGATGCCCACGGGCCCGCGCCCGCGCTCGGTGACGTTCACGCGCGACGGCGCCACGGCCTTCGTGACCTCCGAGAACGGCGCGCAGCTGACCGTGCTCGACGCCGCGCGCGACAAGCCCGCCGGCAGCATCAAGATCGAGGCGGTGGCCAAGACGCCTCTCGGACCGCGCCCCATGGGCTCGGCGCTGTCGCCCGACGGCAAGACACTCTACGTGTCTTGCGGGCGCGGCGAGTCCGTCGCCGTCATCGACGTCGCGAAGCGCAAGGTCG
>DATKFB010000584.1:0-15883 GCA_035544435.1 Polyangia bacterium | reverse complement strand
GGCGGCCGTCTCGATTTCGCGCTGGAGCTTCTCACTGGTCAGCCACCGCCGAACGCGCCAGAACCTGCACCAGGCAATTGCCAGACGGAACGACTCTAGCGGGTTCACGGAGTTCCCTACTCCGCCTTCTTCCCACCGAGGCTCGACACGACGAAGCGGATCGAGTTGAGCGCTAGCACGACGATGGTGGAGACGACCTTGACGACGATCTTGCCGCGGAAGTGCTTGCAGGTCGGGTCGCGTCGCCACTTGTCGATCAGCTCCACGGCATCCCCAATCTCCTCGTCGGCCACCATCTTGGGGAAGATGGCCTCGCACCAGTCAAAGACGAACTCGGCCCCTCGGCCGGTGCGAGCGGTGACCCGCACTTGCGCCAGCTCGTCAATGGAGCGGCGGAGTTGTTTGTTTGCGTCGGACATCTTGGCGGCAAGCCGATCGATCGCTTCAACGGCCTTCGTCGAATCCTCGGACCCGTAGTGCTTGGCCTCGTCGAGCGCCGTTGCCATGTCCGAGGCACCTGAGAAACTGACGCGGCTCACGTCGGCACCAGCACGCCGAAGAGGCCCGCTACGGTCTGCGCGTCCTGAATCGCCGCCCTTCGGCCCTTCGCGGTGATCTGGTAGTACCGCCGGGGCCGGCCGCCGCGCTCGGGCAGCGGCTCGCCCTCGTAGCTCCTCAGGAGGCCCTCGCTCTCCATCGAGCGGAGGCCGGGATAAATCGTTGCCTGGCGGAGGACGAGCTTGCCCTTCGTGGCCTCTTTCACGCGATCGATGAGTTCGAGGCCGTACGAATCGCCCTTCAGGAGAGCTTGGAGGAGCGCGGCTTCTGGTCTGATCGGGTCCATGGGTGAGAGTGTATTCTCGATTTCCGAGGATGCAACAACGGTTTTCGAGAAAACCGCCCGTCTAGGGGTCAGGGTTGGAATCAGACAGGCGAGAATGGCGTCCTGGGTAAATGAGTCCCGGTCGCACCAGCCCCTCGGCGACACCAGCGGGGAGCCGAGCGGCGTCCTCACGCTTAGACCGAACGAGGCGGTAACCAGAGACGATGTCCATGTCATTGCTGGGGGAGGGTCGAAGCTGCAGACCTCGCCATGTGAGCAGTACGGCCGACAGTTCGGGGCGCCGGGTGCAGACCTCTTGGCCCGCGCGCTCGTATGCCTCGACGTCGAATTGATTCGGCAAGATCGACGTGAGATCGACGACGAGTACGTTCGGACTGCCTTTCCTGAGCTGCCCGAATTTCCGAAGAGCCTTCCTTGCAGCACCGAGCGGATCGGCGACCTTGAGGTCGGCGCCTCCGACGATGCGAAGCCCGGGGGTGCCGTCGACGGTACCCCGCGCAAAGAGGCGGGGTTCGCCGTTCCCGGTTTCGAATTGGTGCGCCCCAAGCTTGGCCTGCCAGTCGGCTGTTCCACCTCCTGCAGGGATAGCGAAGATCGAGCCCGACACTCCCGCCTCCAGAGTTTCAGCGATGCCTCGACGAAGGGCTGCGGCGATGTGCTTGACGGTCTTGGAGTTGCGCGCGAGGCCCGAGGTTTTCAGGAACACAAAGCAGTCCGATTGAACGTCTCGTAATTGTTCGCGGACGTCGTCGACGATCGTCTCGACGGGCGCGGCGAACGGTGTGTAGACCTCGACGTAGTAAATCTGCCCACAGACTACACACCGGAAGTCGGGCTGTGTGCCCGCCTCGCCTTCCATAATTGGGCTATGTCCGAGCTGTTCGAGACGCGCTCCACAGGTAAGTTCAGCCCGCGCGGCCTCATAGGTCTCCCTCTGCGTGAAGTTGCCGGCGATTTGTGCTCGAACACGGTCTGGCGACCTTCGGAACACCGTCTCCATGATCTCGGCCGAGCGATCGAGACTGGTCAGGTACTGGTCGCGTTGCTCGTCGGGCCACAAAGACGCGATCGGCAAAAGTGGGTGCCTCAACTTTGCTTGCTCGGTCATCAGTCCCTGGAGCACCCCGGCCCCAATGAAGGCCGCGAGGTGCGGGCACCGGTCGATGATCGAGCCCATGAATGCAGATGGTTCTTGAGCCCGACGGTGACCGCAATAGGCTCCGCGAGAATCTTTTCCAACCCTTCAGGCCCGTGATATCTCGCCCCGTCGCGGTACCATGGTCGGCGGGGAGCGGTGTCGATCGACTTGGCCAAAGAGCTTGCGGACGCTTTACGGCGGCCTGAGGTCCGGGACTTGTTTCGGGACTTGGTCTCCGACGCGGTTCGGCAACATCTCCTAGACCCGGGTCAGCACGATCCCGACGAGCTTCTAAACGCCGAGGGCGCGGCCTCGCTCATGGGGATGACGCCAGGGGCCATACGGAAGGCGGCCGCGAGAGGTACCATCCGATGCACGAGGGTAGGGTGCCGACTTCGCTTCAGGCGCAGTGACCTCCTCGCGGCGCGGAACGATACCGGCCGTAACCGCTGACCGCGGTCGCCCCGGGGAGCACCCCCGGGATCCCGGGGGTGAGCTGGCCTGACTTAGGCCGAGCGGCGAGCGGCTATTACCAGCGGGCCTCGACCAGCTTAGGCTCCTTAAGAGTTGCTTCCGGGTCGTGGTGCATATTTGGTGCAGACCGAAACCAGAAAGCCGCTAAGTATGTGGAGATGAACGGGATCGAACCGTCGGCCTCCTGAGTGCGATTCAGGCGCTCTCCCAGCTGAGCTACATCCCCATCACGACCGGACGCGTTAACGCCGACCGCGGCGTCATTCTACGCAGCGCGATCGACTTTGCAACCGGCGTCTTCTAATGATTGCGCATGTCTCCTTCGAAGGCGCCGCGCGTGCGCGCGGATCTGGCGCTCGTCGAGCAGGGGCTCGCGCCCTCGCGCGAAAAGGCGCGCGCGCTCATCCTCGCGGGGGAGGTGCTCGCGGGGGACCGGCCGATCGAGAAGGCGGGCGAGCTCGTCGAGGCGTCGGTGGAGCTGCGGCTGCGCTCGGCGCCGATGCCGTATGTGTCGCGCGGCGGGGTCAAGCTCGCGCACGCGCTCGACACGTTCGGCGTCGAGCCGCGCGGGCTCGTCGCGCTCGACGTCGGCGCGTCGACGGGGGGCTTCACGGACTGCTTGCTCCAGCGCGGCGCCGTGCGCGTTCACTGCGTCGACGTCGGCCACGGGCAGCTCGATTGGAAGATCGCCTCGGACGCGCGCGTGCGCGTGCACGATCGCGTGAACGTTCGAACGATCGATCCGGCGGTCATCGGCCAGCCCGTCGACCTGGTCGTCATCGACGTGTCGTTCATTTCGTTGCGGCTCGTTTTGCCGGCCCTGCGGCCGCTCGCGCGGCCGGGCGCGCCGGTCGTCGCGCTCGTCAAGCCGCAGTTCGAGGTCGGGCGCGCCCACGTCGGCAAGGGCGGCGTCGTGCGCGACGACGCGGCCCGCGCGCAGTCACTAGTCGACGTGCGCGCGGCGGCCGGGGCGCTCGGATTCGAGGCGCTCGGTGACACGACCTCGCCCATCAAGGGCGGCAAGGGCAACATCGAATTCCTGCTGCACCTGCGCGCTCCTCAATGAGCGGCCCTTCCGCTATCCTGCGGGCCATGCGCGTTCTCGTCACTGGCGCGGCGGGGTTCATCGGCTCGCACCTCTCGGAGCGCCTCGTCGCGCGCGGCGACGAGGTCGTCGGTCTCGACAACTTCGACGCGTTCTATCCGCGCGCCGTCAAGGAGCAGAACCTCACGACGCTCGCGGGCTCGCCGCGCTTCTCGCTCGTCGAGGGCGACCTGCGCCAACCTGCCGATCTCGAGCGCGCCTTCGCGAAGTCGAGGCCCGACGCTGTCGTGCACCTGGCGGCGCTCGCGGGCGTGCGGCCCTCGCTGGCCGATCCGGCGCGCTACGCCGACGTCAACGTCCTCGGCACCGTTCGCGTCACCGAGGCGGCGCGCGCGCACGGCGTACGGCGCATCGTCTTCGCTTCCTCCTCGTCGGTGTACGGGCTCGATAGTGAGCCGCCGTTCAAGGAGTCGGATCCGTGCCTGCGGCCCGTGTCGCCGTACGCGTCGACGAAGCGCGCGGGCGAGCTGGGGCTCTTCACCGCGCACCACCTCTATAGGCTCGATGTTACGTGCCTGCGCTTCTTCACGGTGTACGGGCCGCGGCAAAGGCCCGATCTGGCGATTCACAAGTTCGCGCGGCTCATCCTCGCGGGCAAGCCCATCGAGCTCTTCGGCGACGGCGGCACCTCGCGCGACTATACCTGGGTCGACGACATCATCGACGGCGTCGTGGCTTCGATCGACGAGCAGTGCCAGGGGGTGCCCGCCTTTCGCATCTACAATCTCGGCGGGTCGCACACGACAACGCTGCTTCGGCTCGTCGAGCTGATCTCGGACGCGCTCGGCAAGAAGCCGATCGTCGAATGGAAGCCCGAGCAGCCCGGCGACATGAAGCGCACGCTGGCCGACGTTTCGCTCGCGGGCCGCGCCCTCGGCTACGCGCCGCGTGTGCCCATCGAAGAAGGCATCCCGCGCTTCGCCGCTTGGGTGAAGACGAGCTAGTCGCCGCCGGGCAAACGGCGCTTTAGTCGCCGCCTGGATTATAGAAGCCGGGAAGGCGCGGGCCGCGGTCGCGGTTGGGCCGGTTGTTCTGACGATCTGGGCCGCGCCGCTTGCGACGGCGCCCTCCGTTGCCGCCGCGGTCGTTGCCGCCGCTCGCGCCCTGGGGGCCGTGACGGCGCTGGTCCTGCGGGCCGCCATGCTGGTGCGGACGAGGACGCTGGCCCTGCTGACCGTAGCCATTCTGCGGCTGAGCGCGCACCTGCATGACGGGCAACGAGACCGGCGGGACCGGGCGCCAGTCGGCGTAGGGCCGGATGTTGGCGTCGCGCACTGCGCTCCACGCGGGCAGATAACGATCGCCGGCGTCGACGTTCTCGTCGTCGGGCGAGCTTCCCGGCGCGCCCTCGGGCCGTGCCTCGGCCTCGAACGAGGCGGCCAGGACCTCGACGCCGTTGATGGGCACGCTAGCATCCTCGGGCGGCGCCGACATGATCTGGGCGAGCCACGCGTCTGCGTCATCGTGCAACGGATCGCCGGGAAGCGCTTGGCGGGCTTGCTCCGGTGTCGTCGCGTCGTACGTAGCCGTCCACACGCTCGCGTCGAGCTCACGCTCGCTCTCCGGCGGCGCGGGCCGCTCGTAGGGCGCGAGCGGCGGCAAGAGCTCGGAGGGAATCTGCGTTTCGAAGGTCGGCGCGCGCGCCACGGCCGGCGCCGGCGCCGACATCTGCATGGGCGCGGGCATGTCCATGCCGCCGCGTCCGCGCCGCCGCCGTCGCGGCCGCGCGTGGAAGTCCGTCGCGGCGTGCAGGCCCGTGCGCTGGTCGTCGGCCTTGAGGTCGAAGACCTCGCTGTCGAGGCCCGCGCACGAATCGCACAGGCCGCACTTATCGCCCTCGGGCTCGCCGAAGTAGGCGCGCAGCATCTGCACGCGGCAGCGCTGCGTGTTCATGTAGCCGAGCAGCGCCGCGAGGCGCCGCCGGTCGGAGATGCGCCGCGCCTCGAAGACCGACGCCGCCTTGTCGATCTGCTCGCGCGTGGGCTTTGGCTCAACGCCCTCCCACCGCGCGGCCTTGACCTCCTTCGCGACGCCCATGGCCTCGAGCACCGAGAGGACGACGCGCACGCGACGCTCCGGCAGCGCGAGCGACATCGCGAGATCGCGCACCGAGACTTCCTTGCCCTCGTCGCTCCACGCGTACAGCCCCTCGGCCACCATGCGGGCCTGCGCCTTCGTGGGGTGCGCTTCCTTGAGGAAGTGCTCCTGGATGTCGATGTCCTCCGGCTGGAAGAGCAGCACGCAGCGCGCCGGCTTGCCGTCACGGCCCGCGCGACCGGCCTCCTGCACGTAAGACTCGGGCGAGCCCGGCATTTGGTAGTGGATGATGTAGCGGATGTCGGGCTTGTCGATGCCGAGGCCGAACGCGTTGGTCGCGATCATGACGACCTTTCGCCCCGCCTGCATGAAGGACGCTTGCGACTTCTCGCGCTCGTCCTGCGACATCTTGCCGTTGTAACGCTCGACGGGGATCTTCCCGTGGCGCAGCGCCACGTAGAGATCGTCGACGGCGCGCACGGTGGCGCAGTACACGATGCCGGGGCGGCGCAGTCGCAGGATCAAGTCTCCGAGCTGGCGCAGCTTGTCGGCCTCGCCCGCGACCTTGCGCACGTCGAACGCCAGGTTGGGCCGGTGGAAGGAGACGCGGCAGACCTTCGCGTCTTTCATGCCGAGCTGCACGAGCACGTCGTCGGCGATCGCCGGCGTGGCCGTCGCCGTGAGGCCGAGGATGGGCGGCCGCCCCAGCACCTCGGCGGCGCGGCGCAGGCCGAGGTACGACGGGCGGAAGTCGTGGCCCCACTGCGACACGCAGTGCGCCTCGTCGACGCAGAAGAGCGAGAACTTCACGCCCTCGAGCGCCTCTTGCACGCTCGCGGAGGTGATCGACTCTGGCGTGATCATGACGAGCTTGATCTTGCCCTCGCGAACCTCGGCGAGGTCGGCGGCGCGCTCCTTCGCCGTGCGCGTCGAGTCGATGCGCACGACGGCGACGCCCGCCGCCTTGAGCTTCGTGAACTGGTCCTCGATGAGCGCGAGCAACGGCGAGACCACGATCGTGGGTCCATCGAGCACGAGCGCGGGCAGCTGGTAGGTCAGCGACTTGCCGCTGCCCGTGGGCATGACGGCCAACGTGTCGCGTCCCGCCAGCACCGACTCGATGATCTCGGCCTGGCCCGCGCGCAGCTCGCGCAGCCGGAAGACCTCGCGCATCTTCTCGAGGGCGCGCATGAGCGCGGGCGAGGGCCGTGGCGGCGGCGCGTCGGGCGTGATGACGGGGGCCGCCGCGGCGATCGACGGCACCAGCGGCGGGTCGTCTCCAAGCGCGAGCGGGCCGAGCGCGAGCGGACCGGTTCCGTCTCGACGAATGATGATCGTCGGGACGCCGTCGTCACCGGTGACGCGCAACCGGCGCCCGCGCGGCGGCGAGGAAGCCCCCGGCGACTCGGTCGTCGAAAGTGGCTCCGATGAAGGTGGAGAATTGCTATCGGGAGCGTCGGCGGCGACCAATGCCGCGCCGGCCCGGGAATCGTCTTCGGAACTCAGGCTGAACTCCTGTCAAAGGACAGATGGGCGGCCAGCGTTGTGCGCGCCTACCCGCCAAACCCTGATGCACCCTGTCACTACAAAACCGTCGATTTTCGTGTGGGGATCAGCCGAAAAACCTCGACCCAGCCTCAACCCCGATACGCCGGTGCGGAACGAACTCCGCAAAGCACGAGCGTCGAAGAGAAAGCTAGCACGGCGCCCGGAAGATGCCAATGCAAGTTTGTGACGCTTCGCGAATATCTGTTTTCTAACAGGTTCGGCCGAGTGCGGTCCTGGGACGGGCGCCCATCCAGGTTCAGGAGCCCCTCCATGGCAGGCGCGTTGCGACAAGGAGCGGCATGAGCGTGATCGCGACCCTGTCCCCGGACGCCCGGCCCCGGGAGCGCCTCGCCGCGGTCGGCGCGCGAGCACCTCTCGGACGCCGAGCTCCTCGCCTGGTCTTAGGGTCGGGCACGCGCGGCGGGTGAGTGATGGAGGTCGGGGACGCCGTCCTGCGTGCCTGCGGCGGGCTTGCGGGCCTCGCGCTCCCGACGGAGCTCGACCTGCGCGTGAACGCCGGCGTCGGTCCCGTGCGCGCCGCCGTCGTGCGCGCGGCGCTCGAGCTGGGACCCCGCGTGGCCGCGGCGCGGCCGCTGCGTGGCCAGCGACTGGCCAGCGCGTCCGAGGTATGGACGTATTTTCGCTCCCGCCTCGCGCCCCTGCGCATCGAAGAGTTCCCGGCCGTCGCGCTCGACGTGCGCCACAGCATCGAGGCCGAGTTCTGCCTCGCGCGCGGCTCGCTCACGGGCCTGAGGTGCACGCGCGCGACGTCTTTCGCCCGCTCATCTGTTGCGTGCGCGGCGGCGGCCGTGATCTTCTGCCACAACCATCCCTCGATCCGACGCCGTCGCGGCAGGACCTCTAGCTCACGGCGCGCCTGCGCGGGGTGCGAGCTCGTGGGCATCCCCGTCCTCGATCACGTCGTCGTGGGATGGGAGGGTTACGCGAGCTGGCCGAGCGCACCTGGCGCTGAGCACGCGCGGGGGAGCCTTCGGCTCCCCCGCGGGCCCCTCGGATCGTGCGCGAGGTGAGCAGGCGCAGCGAACCTGCGCCTCCCGATTTCCTGGACTCGCTCCGACGAGCCCCTAGAATCGCCGGATGCGCGCGGCCGCGATCGTCTTCTTGCTCGTGGCTGCTGCTGCTCAGCCGGTGCAGGCGTTCGAGGACTTCGAGGGGACGCGCGCGCTCGCGATGGGCGGCGCCACCCGGGCCTGGGCGCTCGCCGATTCGGCCGTGCTTCTCAACCCGTCGGGGATGTCGCTCGCGAAGGCCTACAACGTCGAGGCGGCGTACGCCTACGGGACTCGTGCCTCGGAGCAGTTCTTCCACGCCTCGGTCGTCGATTCGACCTCGGCGTCGAACCTCGCGGGCGGGCTCTACTACACCTATCACCTCGACAAGCCCGCGGGCCTGGCCGGCCACGGCCACGAGGTCGGCGGCGCGCTCTCGCTCCCGATCGGCGACTCGGTTGCCATCGGCGGGACGCTAAAATGGTTCCGCCTCGAGGGCGGCGACGACAACCCGACGCGAACGGCGGCAGGGACCGCCACGACCTCCGACGGCCTGACGTGCGACGTCGGCGCCACGGTGCGGCCAATGGCCAGCCTGTCGCTCGCTGTCGTCGGCGTGAATCTCGTCGACCGGCACAGCGGTCAGGTGCCGAAGATGCTCACCTACGGCGCCGCCTACGTGCCCATTCCCAACCTCGTGATCGCGGCCGATGGCGTCACGAGCTTCACGCGCGATGATCTCACGGGCCGCCGCGGCACGGGCCTGCGGGCCGGGCTCGAGGCCTCGATCGCCCAACGCATGGCGCTGCGGGGGGGCGGCGGCACCGACCCGGTGGCGGGCGCCGGATACCTGGCCGTGGGCGTCTCGGTCGTCTCCGAAGTGGCGGCCGTCGACTTCGGCATCAGGGGCGATCTCTTTCCGTACCGCACCGGGACCACCCGTAACGTCTTCCTGGGCCTCAGCCTGCGCCTCTTCGTGCCGGGGGCCATCGCGTCGGCCTCGGCGGCGCAATCGCCCTGATGCGCGGGAACCTCGGGGCGCGCCGGATGTCCAAGTTAGCGTGGAGGGTACGCTGCGCCTGGCCCGGCTCCGCGCGCGGCGGGGCCCGTACCTCGTGAGCGTCACGGAGAGGCTGCTCATCGGACGTCTCAAGGAGCGTGACGAGCAAGCCTTCAACGAGATCGTGCGCCTCTATGGCGACAAGGTCTTCAGCCTCGTCTATCGGATGATCGGCAGCCGCGCCGAGGCCGAGGACATCGCGCAGGAGGTGTTCGTCACGGTCTTCAAGACCATCGACGGGTTCCGCGGCGAGGCGAAGTTCTCGACGTGGCTCCTGCGCATCGCCGCCAACCAAAGCAAGAACCGTATCAAGTATCTCGCGCGGCGCGCGACCGATCCCGAGGGGCTCGATGAGGGCGCCGAGGCGGCGGCGTCGTCGCACGGCGCGCCGCTCGCGGGGCGCATCGAGGGCCCGGACGTCCTCATCGAGGCGGCGGAGCTCGACGGGCTCCTGCAGCGAGCCATCGCGGCGCTCGATGAGGACCAGCGCCTGCTCGTCGTCCTGCGCGACGTCGAGGAGATGTCGTATCAGGAGATTGGCGAGATCACGAGCTTGCCCGAGGGCACCATCAAGTCGCGCTTGCACCGGGCGCGCATGGCCATCAAAGAATCTTTGGACCGGCACACGCGTTGAGGCGCCGAGCGTAAACATGGACCACGAGCAAGCGGCCGAGATGTTCTCCGACTTCGTCGACGGGACGCTGGCGGCGCGCGACAAGAGCGCGCTCGAGCAGCACCTGGCGGCGTGCATCCAGTGCCGCACGGAGCTGGAGTCGTTCCGGCGCGCCGTCGGCTCGCTCGGCAAGCTGAAACAGCCGGCGCCGCCGCGCTTCCTGCCCGACATCCAGCGCCAGATCTACGAGCGCTCGCGCGGGCGCTTCTTCGGGCGGCGCTGGAAGGTCTTCGGGCGCATCCCCTTCGAGTGGGTGTCGCTCGCGACGATCATCGCCATGCTGATCTATTACATCGCCATGCTTCACGGCACGCCCGGCAGCGTTAAGCCCGCGCCCTGAGCTCCCGCGCGGACGGACGTCAATAGACGTAGGCGAGGAGAACCTTGAGGTATTGGCCCTCGGAGAAGCCGGGCGGAAGGGGATGATCGGCGGCGGCGGCGCGGCGCTCGAAGATCTGCACGTGGCGGCCGGCTTGCTTGGCGCCCGCGGCGATGATGCGCTCGAAGGTCTCGGCGTCGACGTTCTGCGAGCACGAGCAGGTGACGAGCACGGCGCCGGGCGCGCAGGCCTGGAGGGCGAGAGCGTTGAGGCGCTCGTAGCCCTTGCGCGCGGCCTCGAGGTCCTTGCGCGCGCGCGCGAACTTGGGCGGGTCGATGACGACGAGGTCGAACGCGCGCGGCGTCGCCGTCTCGAGGTAGCGGAAGACGTCGGCCTCGACGGCTTCGATCTTGACGCCGTTCAAAACGGCGTGGGCATTGACGCGCGCGACGGCGCGCGCCGAGCTGTCGACGGCCGTGACGGCAACGGCCCCGCCGCGCGCGGCCTGTAGGCCGAAGCCGCCCGCGTACGCGTAGCAGTCGAGGACGCGAGCGCCGCGCGCGAGGGCGCCCACGCGCACGCGCGTCTCGCGCTGGTCGATGAACATGCCGGTCTTCTGCCCCGAGATCGGCTCGACCTCGAGACGGATGCCGTCCTCGAGCCCTCCGACGGTGGCGCGGGAGGCGCCGCGCGCCACGCGCGACACGGCTGCGAAGCCCTCGAGCTCGGCGTAGGAGGACGCGGACACCTCGAAGATCGTCTGGCTGACCAGCTCGGCCTCGAGGGCATCGAAGATGGCGGCGCGCCGCTCGGACATGCCGAGCGTTGTGACTTGCGCCACCGCGGCGTCGCCGTAGACGTCGACGACGAGCCCGGGCAGGTCGTCGCCCTCGCTGTTGACGAGGCGATAGATCGTCGTGCGCTCCGCGGGCAGCCCGAGGCGGGCGCGCAGGCCGCGGGCCCGCGCGATGCGGGCGCGAAAGAAGGCCGCGCCGAGCGCCTCGTCGGCGCGCGTGCACAGGCGAACGGGGATCTGCGAGCGGGGGTTGTAGAAGCCGCGCCCGATGAGCCGCCCGTCGTGATCGCAGAGCGAGACGCCGTCGCCCGGCGCGGCCTCGCCCTCGACGCGATCGACGGCGTTCGCGTAGACCCAGGGGTGGCCGAACCAGAGCGGCCGTGCCCGTCCCTTGTGCAAGATCACGCGCGCCTTCGAGTCGCGCGGCTCGCCCGCCACGCTATTCGCTCCTCGGGCCCGTGGCCGGCGGACGGTAGGCGTTGGCGTCTATTCCGTAGCGCTGGATGCAGCGCCAGACGACGGCGTACTGGCGATCGAGGTGTCGCGCGACCTGGGCGACGCTGCCCGCGAAGCGCTCGAGCAGCGTCTTCAGCTCCTCGGGCGTGGGCGCCGGCCGCCGCGTGCGCTTCTCGAGCAGCGGCGCGGTCTTCGACGGGGGCGCGAACTCGCGCACGCGGCTGCTCTCGGCCTCGCGGCTCGCCGAGGCCGGCAGGTCGAGGTGCGTGTCCTCGTCGGGGTCGCGCTTGTTGACGACCTCGTCGACGTCGTCGCCATCGACCTGCAGGAGGGCCGTCACGGCGTCGGGCAGGTGCTCGAGACCGATGGCGGTCGCGCCGCGAGAGAGCACCGAGGCCTCGCCGATCACCTTCGACAGCTCGCGGACGTTGAGCGGCCACGCATGGAGGAGCAGCGCGTGAAAAGCCTCGGGCTCGAAGCCGCGCTCGTCGCCGGCCAGACCGAGGAAGTGGGCGGCCAGGCGCCCGATGTCTTCTATGCGATCGCGCAGCGGCGGCAGCACGATGGGCTGCGCGCCGAGCCGGCCGAGCAGCGCGTCCTGGACGTGACCGCCCTTGTCGAGGGCGGTTCGGCTCGTCGCCGCGACGACGCGCACGTCGGCCTCGATCGTGCGCGTCGAGCCCAGCGGCGAGAAGCGCTTGTCCTGCAGGAAGCGCAGCAGCTTCGACTGCAGCTCGAGCGGCATGTCGCCGATCTCGTCGAGAAACAGCGTGCCGCCGTTGGCCGCCTCGACGAGCCCCGTCTTGCGCGCCTGCGCCGTCGAGTGGGCACCCTTCTCGTAGCCGAAGAGCTCGCTCTCGACGAGCTCCTTGGGTATGGCGGCGCAGTTGATGGCCACGAGCTTGCCCGTCCGTCCGCTCGCCGCGTGAATGGCGCTCGCGAACACCTCCTTGCCGACGCCGGTCTCGCCGACGAGGAGGATCTCCGCGTTCGAGCGGGCGAGCAGCCGCAGCTTCGTCGCCGTGAGGGCCAGCGCCGGAGACATGGTCGCCACGGGCGCGAGCGGCCGCGCCTCGTCCTCGCGCAGCGCGACCATCTCGGTGGGCGTGACCGTGCGGAAGATGAGCACGTGCGACCCGAGGAAGACGAGCGCGCCCTGCGCAAGCCGCGTGGGCCCTTCGATGAGCCGGCCCGCGACGAAGGTGCCGTTCGTGCTCCCGAGATCCTCGATGAGGAACTCGGCATCGCCCTGCGGCATCCGGGAGATGCGCGCGTGCGCGCTCGAGACCGTCGTGTCGGCGAGCACGAGCGTGTCGCGCGGATCCTTCCCCGGCGCCGCGCGCCTGCCGATTTGCAGCGTCTCGCCGAAGGTCACGGCGCGCGGCTGGCGCAGCGACTCGAGCGAGGCGCCGCTTCCGACGACCTGCACGAGCGGAAGCCGCGTCGCTTCGCGGCTCCCCGGCGCCTGGCGGCGCACCGTTTGACTGATGGATATGGCGTCGTCGCTCATGCGAGGGGCTGTGGGCGGCGCGCGGCCGGACCGCAGGTATACAACGAGAAGGAACGCAGAGAGTTTCCCGAAATGCCGGACCTCGTCAACGGGCCGCGGGACCCTGGCCGGACCTAGCCGTCGGCGCGCCGACGCTCGGCCGTGACGGCGCGGAGGTTGGCGGCGGAGAGCCGGGTGTGCGGGTGGCGCGGGCCGAGCACGCGCCGAAAGGCTCGATGGGCGCGCGCATACAAAGCGGCGGCGCGCGACAGGCGCCCCTCGGCGCGCTCGTGAAAGGCCAGGTTGTGCAGGGTCATCGCGACCTCTGGGTGACCGCGTCCGAACACCCGCTCCTGAAGACGGACGGCCTGGGCAAAGAGACGGCCCGCGTCGCTCGAACGGCCCTGCTGCTGTCGCAGGGAAGCGAGGCTGCTGAGGTTCAAAGCCACCTCGGCGCTCGCGCCGCCCAGCTTACGTCGAAAGACGCGGAGCGCCCGCTCGTAAAGACGCGCCGCCTCCTCGAGCCGCCCGCGGCCTTCGACGAGGGCGGCCAGCGCCGCGACGTCCGCGGCGACGGCGACGTGAGCGCGTCCGAGCTCGGCCTCGCGCAAGACCACCGCCGCGCGCGCGTGTGGCTCGCCCGCGGCGTAGCGGCCTCGCGCGTGCTCGATGCCACCCAGGTTGTGGTAGAGCGTGGCGAGCGCGCCGCGGTCGCCCGCGGCTTTCAGCACGGGCAAGGCGCGCTTGTAGAACACGACGGCCTCGGCGTAACGGCCCTGGTATTTTCGCAGCACGCCGAGGTTGTTCAGGATGCCGGCGACGTCGAGATCGCGCGGGCCGAAGGCGCGCGTGGCCTCGCGCAGGGCCGCGGCAAAGCCGCGATCGGCGGCGGCGTAGGCGCCGAGGGCGCGGTCCAGGCCCGCGCCGAAGACGCGCGCGCGGACGCGTAGCCGAACGATGTCGGGGTCGGGCGGCTCTCCGCGCGGCGCGGGCGCCGACAGGATCGCGAGGGCGCGCGCGTGGCATCTTCGCGCGGGGCGCAGGCTATCACGCGCCTCCAGGGTCTGTCCAAGCTCGACGAGCGCGTTCGCGACGTCGGGGTGGCCGCCGCCCTCGGCCCGGGCGTAGAGGACGACGGCACGCCGGCACGCCACCTCGGCCGCGGCCAGGCGCGTGGCCGCGCGCAGCGCGATGGCCCGTTCGTGGGCGGCGACGGCGAGCGTGAGGAGATCGCGAGGGATGGAGGCCTCCGGGGCGAATCATTGTAGCTTCAGGCGGCCATGACGTCGCCCTCGGCCGATCCCCCTCGACGGCGCTTCTCGAGACGCTTCTGGGTGCCCGAGGTGATTCAGACGTCGGCGATGGACTGCGGACCGGCGGCCCTCAAGTGCCTGCTCGAGGGTTTCGCCGTGCCCGTGAGCTACGGACGCCTGCGCGAGGCCTGCCAGACGTCCGTCGATGGCACGTCGATCGACACGCTCGAGACGCTCGCGCGCACCGTGGGCCTCGACGCCGAGCAGGTCATGATGCCGGCCGACCACCTCCTCTTGCCCGAGTCGGAGGCGCTGCCCGCGATCGTCGTCGTTCGATTGCCGTCGGGGCTCATGCACTTCGTCGTCGTCTGGCGCGTCCACGGTCCGTGGGTGCAGGTGATGGACCCGGCGCGCGGGCGTCGTTGGCTGCGCAAGGCGGCGTTCTTGCGCGAGGTCTACGTCCACACGATGAAGATCCCGGCCGAGAGCTTTCGGGAGTGGGCGGGCTCGGACGGGTTCTTGCTCCCGCTGCGCCGCCGGCTCGCGCGGCTCGGCCTCGCCGACGGCGGCGACGCGCTCGTCGCGGCGGCGACCGGCGATTCGACCTGGCGCGGCCTTGCGACGCTCGACGCGGCCGTGCGCATCGTGAGCGCCCTCGTCGACGCGGGCGCCGTGCGCGCGGGCGACGACGCGTCGCGGCTGTGCGCCGGGCTCGTCGCCCAGGCCGCCACGGCGCGCGCCGACGCGCCCGCTCTTCCGGCGCGCCTCACGACGGCGTGGGACGCGCCCGACGCCGAGGACGGCACGCCCCAGGTGACGATGCGCGGCGCCGTGCTCGTGCGCGTCGCGGGCGCGGAGCCACTCGACGACGCGCGCCGCGCGGCGCTGCCTCGCGAGCTGCGCGCCGCCATCGAGGAGCCGCCCGTGCGACCGGCGGCGGCGTTCTTCGCGTTGCTCCGCCAGGATGGCCTCTTGCGGTGGTCGGCGCTCGCGCTCGGGCTCGCGCTCGCCGCCGGTGGCGCCGTGCTCGAGGCGCTGATCTTCCGCGGGTTGTTCGACATGGCGGCCGGCCGGGCTTCGGGGCTCGTCTCCCGACTAGCGGCGCGCGTGCCGTGGCGGGAGCACGCCGTCGGGGCCCTGCGCGGCGTTCCCGTCGTCGCCGTCACCGCCATTCTGGCCGTCGCCGCGCTTCTCGCGCTCGAGTGGCCCGTAAGCGCGGCGCTTCGCGGCGCGGGCCGGCGTCTCGAGGGGCGCCTGCGGCTGGCATTCTTGCGCAAGATCCCGCGCCTCGGCGATCGCTACTTCGGGAGCCGGCCCGTCTGCGACATGGCGGAGCGCGCCCACCTCGCGCACAGGCTGCGCGCATTACCGGCGCTCGGCGGCCAATTGATGCGCGCCGGGCTCGAGCTCGTCGTCACCGCGGGCGCGCTGTGCTGGATCTATCCGTCCGGCGCGCCGCTCGTGCTCGCGCTCGCGGCCTCCATGCTGCTCCTGCCGCTCCTCGCGCAGCCCGCGCTCGCCGAGCGTGATCTGCGCATGCGCAACCACGCCGGCGCGCTCTCGCGGTTCTATCTGGATGCCCTGCTCGGTCTCGTCGCCATCCGCACGCATCGCGCCGAGGACGCCGTGTCGCGCGAGCACGGCGAGCGCCTCGCCGAGTGGCTCGCTGCGGCGCGGGCGG
>DATKFB010000583.1:0-8262 GCA_035544435.1 Polyangia bacterium | reverse complement strand
GGCGGCACGACCTTCGACGTCGCCGCCGTGCTCACGCCCTTCGTCTCCGACGCGGATGGCGTCGTCGAGATCGGACCCGCGCGCGGGTTCCGCCGCCGGCTCGAAGGTCGAGTGGACGCGCTCGTCGCCTGCGGCCCCGGCATCGCCGCGCGCTGGCCGACGACGGCGTTCACAGGCTCGATCTCGAGGGAGGCGATCTCCTCGTCGGCCCACGCCCGGCGGTGCGCGCCCTGACTTGCGGCGCGGGCGGCCTCGTCGCCGCGGGCATCGGGCTCTGGACGAGCCCCGACGGGGCGACGGGGCGCGAAGAGCCCTCCACGCTCGGGCGATCCTTCTCGGGCGTCGCGTGGGCGGCCGGGTTCGCGTGGCTCGCCGGCGAGGACGGCCTCGTGCGCGTCGGGCCGGGAGACGCCCAGGAGCCGCTCGTCGCCATGCCCGAGCCGCCCGCTCGCCCTCCCGTCGATGGCACGCATCCGCCCGCCTGGGCCGGCCTTCTCCCGCGCGTGGCCGTCGCGTTCAACGGCTGGACCGCGTCCACGGGCGTGGCCGGGTGGCGCTGTGTGTGCTCCTCACGGTCGCTCGGGCGGCGATGGCAACGGACGACGACCGAGAATCTGGAGGACCTCCGATGACACTCGCGACCTTGCTCATGGCCTCGCTCTTGGCCCAGACGGCGCCCCTATCGCCTCAATCCCGCGAGCCCGCGGCGCGTGGCGAGCCCGCGAAGCGGAGCGCGGCGGCCGTTCTGCCGGCCGTCCTGCGCGCGGCGTTCGAGGGTGACCCGCCCGTCCCGTTCCTGCGCAGCGCGGCGACGGCGTTCGCCGAGCCGGACCGGGCGCGGTCGATCGACCTCGGGCAGTCGGCTGCCGACCCGCTCGCTAAGCGCGTGGGCGTCGACTCGATCAACGACATGCGTTACGAATGGCGGGCCACCTGGGATCTGGGCCGGATCGTCTTCAAATCCCGACGAGGTGGGCGCCAGCACCCAGGCCCTCCGGATGGCCGAGGTTCGCAGGGAGCTCGAGACCGTCGTCATCCGCCTCTATTTCGAGCGGCGCCGCCTCAAGACTGAGGCTCTGGCCACCGATGCCAGCGATGGTGCCCCGGCCGTCCGCGTCGAGATCCGCATTCAGGAGCTCGACGCGGAGCTGGACGCGCTCACCGGGGGTGCGTTCTCGCGGTGGAGAGCCTCGCGCGCGACAGGTCAGCCCGCCACGCCATGAAAGAGAAACCAGCGAAAGACGAGCGGGAGACGACGGCGTCGCGCCGCCTTCACCCCCGTTTCACGGTCGACCTGCAGGTCGCCGTCTCGTCCGACAAGCAGAGCGTGGCGGCACACACGCGTGACATCTCGCGCTCCGGGCTCTGTCTGGTCTCCACGCAAGCTCTGGCGCGTGAAAAAGAGATCGGGCTCGAGCTCGTGCTGGCGTTTGCGCAGGGTGGGCTGTCCGAGCCCCTCCATCTCAGGGGCCAGGTCGTCTGGTGCACGGCCATGTTCGGCCACTACCAGATCGGCGTGAAGTTCTTCGAGCCGGACCACGAGCAGGTGCGCAACCTCGACATGTTCCTCGGGTTCCTCGACGGCTCGCTGAACGCGGGCGAGCTCTTCACGGGCGACGACGAGATCACCGACAAGCCTTCCGATCCCGACGATCCGTTCGGCGTATGACGCCCGTCCCCTCCCGACGCACAGGACGATTGTATGAAGAAGCCTCCGAGCCCGCCCCCCGCCCCGACGCAGCGCCGGCAGCACGCCCGCCTGGACCTGCGCATGTCCGCCGAGATCCGCACGTCGCGCTCCGTCTTCACGGCCACGACGCGCGACCTGTCGGAGGGTGGCGCCGGCCTCGACGCCGAGCGGTCCCTCGAGGAAGGCGAAGAGGTCGCGCTCGGCCTCTTCCTCGTGCTCGATGACGTCGAGACGGAGACGCCGCCGCTGTGGGTCAAAGCGCGCGTCGCGTGGGTGGGCGAGACGGACGGCGGCCAACACACGGCGGGCGTCCGCTTCGAGGTGATCACGCCCGAACAGCGGACCTGGCTGCGGCAGGTGCTCAGTCAACTGAGCAGCGGCCCGCCTGGGTCCGCATAGGCCCCGGGCGCCTCACGCCGACGCGAGGATGCGCTCGGCGACGCGCGCGCCGTCGAGCGCGGCGCTCACGATGCCGCCGGCGTATCCGGCGCCCTCGCCGATCGGATAGAGGCCCTCGAGGCCGCGCGCGACGAGCGTCTCCGGATCGCGCTGGAAGCGCAGCGGCGCGCTCGTGCGCGTCTCGACGCCCACGAGGACGGCATCCGCATGCAAGAAGGCCGGCAGGCGGTCACCGACGCGGCGCAGGCCCGCGCGTAGCGCCGTCGTGACGAACGGCGGGAGGACGAGCGCGAGATCGGACGGCGTCGTGCCGGGCCGGTAACTCGACGCCCCGACGGCCTTGCTCGCACGGCCCGCGAGGAAGTCCCCGAGGCGCTGTGCGGGCGCGCGGAACCGGCCGCCCCCCGCCGCGAAGGCGGCGCGCTCGACGGCGCGCTGGAGCTCGACGCCCGCGAGGGGGCCCGCCGCGGCGGGGCCGAAGTCCTCGGGCTCGACGGCGACGACGAAGCCCGCGTTCGCGAACGGCGAATCGCGCCGGGACAAGCTCATGCCGTTGACGACGACGCCCTCAGGCTCGGTGGCGGCCGGTACGATCCAGCCGCCGGGGCACATGCAGAAGCTGTAGACGCCCCGACCCTCTGCCTCGGTCGTCAGCTCGTAGAACGCGGGCGGCAGGCGCGGGTGCCCGGCGGCGTCGCCGTACTGGAGGCGATCGACGAGAGGCTGCGGGTGCTCGAGCCTGACGCCGATGGCGAACCCTTTTCGCTCGAGCGCGACGCCGGTGCGCGCCGCCCACTCGTAGAGGGGTCGGGCCGAGTGGCCGACGGCGAGCACGACGACGTCGGCCGGCAGCTCGCCGCCGCCCGCGAGGACGACGGCGCGCACGCGGCCGCGCTCGAGGCGCAAGCCCGCGACGTCGGCCTCGAAGTGATACGTCACGCCCGCGCGCTCGAGGTGCTCGCGCAACGACGTGAGGACCTTGGGCAGGCGGTTCGACCCGACGTGCGGGCGCGATTCGACGGCGATCTCGGCGGGCGCGCCGAAGTGCACGAGCTCGCCGATGACGGCGGCGATGCCCTCCCGGTCCTTGGCGCGCGTGTAGAGCTTGCCGTCGGAGTAGGTCCCCGCGCCGCCCTCGCCGAAACAATAATTCGAGCGCGGCGCGAGGTCGCCGCGCGTGAGCGCCGCGAGGTCGTGGCGCCGAGGCTGAACGGGCTTACCCTGCTCGAGGATCGTCGCCGCGACGCCGCCCTCGGCGAGGCGCAGCGCCGCCCAGGTCCCGGCGGGTCCCGAGCCGATGATGACGACGCGCGGGCGTTCCTTGCCGGCGGGCCAGGCCCGGCTCCGGACGGGCGGGGGCGCGGCCACCTCAGCCTCGCCCGCGCGCGCCGCGCGCACGCGCAGGCGATGGCCGAGCGGTCGGCCCTTGCGCGCGTCGAGCGAGCGCCGCAACACGGTGATGGCGCCCGCGGCGCCGCGCGGCCACCCCAGGGCGCGCTCGACGGCGAGGCCGAGGGGCGCGTCCTCTTCGTCGAGGGGCACGAAGATGTCGACGACCTCGGCCATGGGTCAGCCGCGCGCGCTCAACCCCACGCGGCGACGGGCGTCGAGGCAGTGGCGCCCGCCGGCCGCGAAGTCGCGGCAAGGCTGCGGACGATCTTCGTAGATCGCGCAGGTGAAGATCCGCTCGTCGTGCGCGCGCGTCGCGTCGCTTCGACGGTCGCAGAGCGCGGCGCAGCGGTCGCCCTCGCGGCGAATCTCGAAGCGGTGCCCGCGCCGCTCGACGAGCTCCGGCTGCTTCCACACGACGGGGTCACGCACGGAGACGGTCACGGAGTGGTAGGCCTCCCGACAGCAGGCGCCGCAGGTCGCGCAGTCGACGGGCGGCTCCCAGCGCGCGCACGCGGGGGCGGCGCGCTCCGTGCGGGGACCGGCGGCGTTCGGCGCGGCCGCCTGGCGACAGCGCGCGACGGCCTTGCCGCGCCCGCCGTCGTAGAGCCAGGCGCACGAGCCGCACGTCTCGCCCGCGGGCCCGAGAGGCATTCCGAGCGGGTGAACGGGCGCGGGCGCGAGCGCCGCGGCGGTGGCCGCGAGCGCCTCGCGGAGCGCCTCGCGCCAAGGCCAGGCCGCGGCGCGCGCGGCCGCTTCGCGCGCGATCACGATCGCGGGATCGTCGCCGTCCGCGAGCGGCGCGCCCGGGAGCGCGTCGTGGTAGGCGCGGTACTCGGTCGTGGGCGCCATGAGCGCGCGCAGCCCGTGCGCGTCGGCGAGGTGCGCCTGCAGGCGCAGGCACGCGTGCTCGCGCACGACGTCACGCGGGCCCGTGTTGTCGAGACCCCAGTCCGGCCGTGACAGCGCCGCCCCGCCCTCCGTGACCGCGTGACAGAGCTCGTGGAAGACGAGCTGCGCGACGGCGTCGTCGACGTCGAGCACCTCGCCCACGCCTATCGCGATGGTTCCGCGGCCGTCGCTCGTCGCGTAGGCCTGCGGGGTTCGCGCCACGCGGAACCCGAGGCGCGCGGCCGCGTCGATCCAGACGCGCTCGATCGCATCGCGCGCGAGCGGGCTGGGAGCCAGTCGTCGCATGGGCGGGCATTCTGCACGCGCGCGGGCCCGCGCGCCGCCCGATCGCGCATCGCGCCGACCCCGCGCGGCGTGCTAGTCCACCTTTCGAATTTTGCAACCATAAAAGAGCCCTACAGGCCAGAAAGGCGATTCAGGTCTTGAAATGGGAACGTCCCGGATCGACTCTTCCGAGCACAAGGCGCGGCCAGGGCGGCATCAACGCCGGCGCGCCGTTTCAACGCAGCGGGGAGGAACTTCCGTGCTCGCCTATCTTCGAAAGCTTTTGTATTGGGGCGTCGCCGCCTTGGGAGCCATGGCATCGGCGGTCGCCTTTCACGGAGTCTCGAGTTCGGGCGCCAAGGCTTCGACGCCCCCATCGGTGACGGTCTCGACAGGCCAGGTCGCGGCCGCGACCAGCTCGGAGGGCGACTCCGACACGCCATCGAACGACTGCCTCACGAGCACGATCTGCTCCGTGAAGGAGAAGATCCGATGGCAGACGCCGGCGTGGACGCCGTCGCAGTGCCGCCGCATCTCCGACGCGGTTTCAACCTCGGCGAAGCGATACCACCTCTCGCCGACGCTGCTCCTCGCCGTCATGATCAACGAGAGCGACATGAACGAGAAGGCGTCGCGCGCGTACACGCGTGACGGCAAGGTCTTCGCGAAGGACGGCGGTCTCATGGCCATTCGCTGCCACGTCGACGCCCACGACCGTTGCACGAACGGCGACCTCAGGGGCATGGCGTGGAAGGACCTCATGGAGCCCGCGACGAACATCGAGCTCGGCGCGCGCACGCTGGCGCACTACCGAGACGGCGGCGCCGTCATGACCAAGACGATCGTCAAGCTCGACGAGAACGGCCAGCGCGAGCGCGTCACCAAAGAGGTGCCCTGCACGCACAAGAACCACGGCTTCTGGGCCCACTACAACCACGGCCCGCACTACATCGACAAAGGCTACGCACGCCACTACCCGCACCGCATCGCCGTGCTGGACCACGCCCTCGCCCAGGTCATGAACGTGCCCGCGCCTGAACTCTCCCACGGCGCCATCACGATGCACGACCCGGGAAAGCGCGAGCGCACCGCCGACCGGCCCATCGAGCCGCGGTTCAAAAAGCTGTGCGGGCAGATCTTGTCGAGCGGGTCTTGCTCGGCCCTCGCGCTGAACTGACCGGGGCCGAGCTAGCCGCATCGGGCTGCGGCGCGAGCGTAGCGACGCGAGCCAGCACGACTACTCGCTGTCGGGGACTGAAGGCGCCCCGAGGCGTTCGGAGGGCACCGAAATCTCCGGCCCCTCGGTGCTCGGCGCCGCCGAGGGCAGCGTCATCTCGTTGCGCGTCCAGAGGTCGCCGAAGACGCCGATGATGAGCAAGATCGCGAAGAAGATCGAGACGACGAAGACGATGCGGTTGGCCGCGGGGGCCTCGGTCATGTGCATGAAGAACAGCACGACGAGCGTCGCCTTGATCGTCGCTATCGAGACGGCGAGCGGCAGGTTGACCGACCCCCATTCTTGGTGGCCGGTGATCACGGTGATGACGGTGAAGGCCATGAGCGCGATCCACACGGCGAAGTAGCGGCCGACGCCGTGCGCGTGCTCGGCGGCGTGTGGAGCTTCGTTATTTGTGGGGTTGGCCACTGGCGGTTCTCCGGGGCTAAATCAGATAGAGAAGCGGGAACAGGAAGATCCACACGAGGTCGACGAGGTGCCAGTAAAGGCCGCCGAGCTCGACGGCGACGTAGTTCTTGGGGCCGTACTTTCCCTTCAGGACGCCCTTGAGGACCCAGATCAGCACGGACATGCCCACGATGACGTGGAAGGCGTGCAGGCCGGTCGCCAGAAAGTAGACCGTGTAGTAGAGGTTGGCGCCCGGCGCCGTGATCTCGCTGAAGTGGTACCACTTGCCGGGCAGTGCGCCTTCGCGGAACTTCTCGGCGTACTCGATCGACTTGATGCCCAAGAAGCCGAGCGCGCACAGAATCGTGAGGACAAGCAAGACCGCACAGGCCTTCTCCTTGCCCTGCTTGATCGCGTGATAGCCGAGCGCAACGAAGAGGCTGCTCGTGATGAGCACGATCGTGTTGGTCGTCCCCAGCGCGAGGCTGAGGTGGCGGGACGCCTCGTGGAAAGCCTCGTGATAGAAATTTCGGTAGACGGTGTAGCCGAGGAAGAGGCCCGCGAAGAGCAGCACCTCGGTGCCGAGGAAGAGCCACATGCCGAGGCGCACCGCGCCGTCCTGCTGGTTCTGCGTCTCGAAGTGGTGCGCCAGATTCGGCTCGCCCCGGCCGGGGGCGGCGTGTGCCTCAGATGACGACATGCTCGACCTCCTCTCCCGGCTTCTGGTACGAGTGCGCGTCCTGCGTTATGACGGGCGTCTCGTGGAAGTTGTGCTTGGGCGGGGGCGAGGTCGTCAGCCACTCGTAGCCGCGCGAATCCCAGGGATTGTCGGAGGCGCGCTTGCCACGCACTAGCGCGAAGACCAGGTAGATGAGGACGATGACGAAGCCGATGGCCAGCAGCGAGGAGCCGGCCGTCGAGGCGACGTTCAGGGCTTGGAAGCGCTCCGGGTACATGTAGTAGCGGCGCGGCATGCCGGCGTTGCCCAGGAGGAACTGCGGGATGAACGTCGCGTTGAACCCGAGCACGATGAAGCCCGCCGCCGTCATGCCCCAGCCCTCGTGGTACATGCGCCCGAACATCTTCGGGAACCAGTAGTGAAGCGCGATGAGGAACGCCATGATGACGGCGCCCACCATGATGAAGTGGAAGTGCGCGACGACGAAGTAGGTGTCGTGCCAGTGCACGTCGAGGGACACCGTGGCGACGGCGATGCCCGTCATGCCGCCGAACACGATGAAGAAGAGGAACCCACAGATGTAGATGAGCGGCGTCTTCACGGCGATCGAGCCGCGATAGAGCGTGCCGACCCAGTTGAACACCTTGATGGCGGTGAACACGCCGACGAACATCGAGATGACGGCGAACGCGCCGTTCTCGAAGGTCGACTGGCCCGACACGAACATGTGGTGGCCCCAGGCAAAGAAGCCGACGAAGGCGATGCCCAGCGACGAGTACGCGATCATCTTGTAGCCGAAGACGTTCTTGCGCGAAAACGCGGCGATGGCCTCGCTGATGACGCCCATCGACGGTAGCACCATGATGTAAACAGCCGGGTGCGAGTAGAACCAGAACATGTGTTGGAAGAGCACGGGGTCGCCGCCCCTCGTGGCGTCGAAGAGGCCGAAGCCGCCCACCTTCTCGATGCCGACGAGCATGACGGTGAGGCCGATGACCGGCGTCGCGAGCACCTGGATGATCGACGTCGCGTAGATGGCCCACACGAAGAGAGGCAGGCGCATCCAGCCGATCCCCGGCGCGCGCAGCGTGTGGGTCGTCACGATGAAGTTCAGACCCGTGAGGATCGACGAGAACCCCAAGATGAAGACACCCAGCAAGACCGGGAACAGCGTCTCGGGCGTCGACGTGCTGTAGGGCGCGTAGAAGGTCCAGCCCGTGTCGGCGCCGCCCATGATCATGCCGGCGACGGCCAAGGTCGCGCCCGTCCAGTAGAGGTACAGCGACAGCAGGTTGAGCCGCGGGA
>DATKFB010000582.1:0-2081 GCA_035544435.1 Polyangia bacterium | reverse complement strand
CGAACCTCGTGTCGGCCGACCCCTTGGAATTCATCGACGGAAGGACGTACTTGGAGCGTGTGGCCTCGGCGCGGCGCGCCTCGCACGCCAAAGAAGCCATCGAGATCGGGCTCGCCCGCCTCGAGGGGCGACCGATCGCATGGGGCGCCTTCGTCTTTTCGTTCATGGGCGGGTCGATGGGCAGCGTCGTCGGCGAAAAAGTGACGCGCCTCTTCGAGCGCGCGAAAGCCGAACGGCTGCCGGTCGTGCTCCTGCAAGCTTCGGGCGGAGCCCGCATGCAGGAGGGCATTTTCAGTTTGATGCAGATGGCGAAGACCGTCTCGGCGCTCGAGCGCTTGAAGCAAGACCGCATTCCCTTTCTCAGCGTTCTGCTTCATCCGACGACGGGCGGCGTGGCCGCGAGCTTCGCGCTTCTCGGCGACGTCAACTTGGCCGAGCCCGGCGCGCTCATCGGGTTCGCGGGACCGCGCGTCGTCGAAAGCACGATTCGCCAGAAGCTGCCGGAAGGCTTTCAACGAAGCGAATTTCTGCTCGAGCACGGGATGATCGACCGCATCGTCAGCCGCCTCGAGATGAAGCGCGAGATCGCCATCCTGCTCGGGCACCTGATGCCCCTTGCCCGCTCGCATGCCGCGCCGCCTTGTCACGCGGAGCCGACTTCGGAGGCGGCCCCCGCCTCGCACGTCAACGGCGTCGGCGAAAGCGCACGCGCCTCGACGGACCCGTAAGGACATGTCCGCCGAGCTGGCCGCCGTTCTCCGGCGGCTCTACGAGCGCGTTCCGCTCGGCATGCGCCTCGGCCTCGGCCCCATGCGCGAAGCGTGCGCGCGCCGCGGACATCCGGAACGCGCCTTTCCCGTCGTCCACGTCGCGGGCACCAACGGCAAGGGCAGCGTTTGCGCGATGGTCGAGTCGATAGCGCGCGCGCACGGGCTTCGCACGGGTCTTTACACGTCGCCGCATCTTGTCCGATTTGCCGAGAGAATCCAGATTGACGGCCAACCGATGGACAACGACGCGCTCGCCGAGACGCTGGACGCGGTGCTCCACGAAGACCCGCCTCTGTCTTTCTTCGAGGCGGCGACGCTCGCCGCATTCGCCGCGTTTCGCGCCGAGAAGGTCGACGTCGCGGTCGTCGAAGTCGGGCTCGGGGGCCGCCTCGACGCCACGAACGTGGTGCCCACGCCGCGGGCGGCGGCCATCACGCGAATTGCGATGGATCACGCCGATCGCCTCGGGAACTCGCTCGTCGAGATCGCGCACGAAAAAGCGGGCATTGCCAAGCGCGGCCTCGATATCGTTCTCGGGCCGATGCCGCCAGAGGTGCGCCGCGCCATCGACGCCGTGGCGCAAGAGAACGGCGCCACTACGAGCGACGCGCAAGACGACCCCATCGCCAACGCGATTGGCTTACCGGGCGAGCACCAGGTCGACAACGCGCGCATCGCCGCAACCCTCGGCGTTCGCTTGGGCGCGTCGCGCTCGGCGATTGAAAGGGGCCTCGCGACGGTGCGCTGGCCCGGACGTCTCGAGCGGATCGGGCGCTACCTTCTCGATGCGGCGCACAACCCCGACGGTGCGGGCGCCCTGGCGCGCTTCGTCGCCTCGCTCGGCGTGCCCGGACGCGGCGGAAGCGTCGGCCTCGTGTTCGGGACGATGGCCGACAAGGATTGGCGATCCATGCTGGAGCTTGTCTTGCCGCTGACCAGGACGGCCGTCTTCGTTGCGCCCGAGGTCGCGGCCCGGTCGGCCGTCAACCCGCAGACGATGGCCGCCGAGTACGGCGGCACGGTCGCTCCGAGTGTGGAGCGCGCTCTCGAGATGGCGCAAGGCGAGCTCGTCGTCGTGACCGGTTCCCTCGTCCTCGTCGGCGCTGCCCGCTCCGCGCTTTTGGATTTGCCCAAAGACCCGCCTGTGGCTCTCTGACCCCGTTCTTCGCCATGGATGCGACTCTTCGACGCGGAGTGGCCGCCGAGGAGTGCTAGTATCGAGGCAAGATGCCGAGCTTCGACATCGTCTCGAAGGCACAGGGACACGAGATCGACAACGCGTTCCAGCAGGCTCAAAAGGAGCTCGCCCAG
>DATKFB010000581.1:0-3392 GCA_035544435.1 Polyangia bacterium | reverse complement strand
TCCGGCCCTGACTGTATGCTCCGGGAAAGGCCGGCAGCTCGATCGCCCACCACTTGCCGGACCGCGTGAGAAGCACGCGGCCGACCGGCGTGACCTTCGCAATCGTTCGAGGGCGTGCGCGGGGAGCCATTGCCAACAGCTTAGCTCAGGGTTTTCGCGAGATCGCTATCGAGCTGCCCGAGATGCCGGACGTCTGCAGGATAGGTTCACGGGCTCTCGCCCGCGTAGCACCAGTAGTGGAACGTCGTGATCGCTTCGGGAGCTGCCCGAAGCTCGATCGGGGTCCGCGGGGCTGCCACTGCGGCGGGGACGTCGAACGAGCGTTCGACCCAATGGTCGTCGTCGTCTTCTGCGTCTTCGCCGACGTCGAACGCGCCGGCGGGTTCGCCGCCCGCGAGCGCGAGCACGCTCGTTCGCCGGGTCGCCGCGAGACGAACGATGCAATGCGACGCGAGCCCCGGACGCAACCGGGCGACGAATCGTTCGCGAGTCCGGCGCGAGCGACCCCCGTCGACGACGGTCGCCCCCTCGGGCGACGTTCCGGCGAACGCGACTTCCTCCCCGTCGCGCGCGCCGAGCAGCTCGTATGCGTGCTCGGCTTCGCTCTCGAGATCCGCGACGTCGACCGCGTCGATCAGGGGTAGACCACGCCGCGGCGCACCCGCGGACGCCCCGTCTGCCTCGCCGATGCCCGGCGTCCACGGGTCCTCGCCGCTGCCGAGCGCCGACCAATCGGCGACGTACGCGCGCATCGTCTGGCCGCCCAAGATCGTCGCGTCCGTCACGACGGCTTGCTTGAGAGGCACGCCGAGGACCATCGGCATCGCCATCCACTCGGGATAGACGATGAAATGGGTCGGCAACTTCCAGGGTTCGGAACGAAGGAGACGCTCGTAGTGCTCGAGGCGCGATCCGGCACCCGCCACCCAGTAGCGAGCCTCTCCATTCGTCGTGAGGCCGACGACGTCGAACGTCGTTCTCTCGCCGAAGTAAGCGATGGCGCCGGTGTCGTTTACGCCGATGCGTGCCCCGGCGGGCAAGGCCTCGTTTGCCCATCGCCCGAGCGAGACTTGCTGGCGGTCGATGCCGCTCGCCGATTGCGCGACATCTTGAATGACGAATGGCAGCTTCGACGCGAAGAGGCCGACGAAGAGTCCGCACACGAGGGGAGTCGCCAAACGCCAGCGTGCCCGTACGAGCCCGGCGGCGTCGCCCGCGATGCGCGCCAGGCACGCGAGGCCGACGATCCATCCCGTCGCGAATGGCCAAATGTACCTCAGGCGGTTGCAGAGAAATGTGGAATACGCGCACGGAACGAACATCGTCACGGCGAGAGCGAGAACCATCGCCGCTCTCCAGCGCGCGTGCATTCGCCAGCCGCAGACGCCGATCGCGCCGAGGCCCGCGATGGCGATCGGCGCACCGCCGGGGGGGAGAAACTCGGCCGACCAGATCTCTCCATTGAGAAGCGTGTCGACGAGAAGCTTCGCCTGCCGGACGACGGCGTCCACCAGGCCGGGCCCCACGTAATAGGGATTGCCGGGCAGGAGCTTGGCGACGGCGGTGTTGCTCCGGAAAGAACCGGTCAGGATCCAGAGCAAGAGGGGCGTGGCGAACGCCGCGACGATGGACAGCAGGCCCATCGCGCGAGGCGTCGTTGTACTTGACCACGCAGTCTTCGTCCGAGTTGACCACGCCGCCTTCGTCCGAGTTGACCACGCCGCCTTCGGCGGACGTGCCGTCGGACGTGCCGTTGCTGCACCAGGGAAGCCGACGAGCGTCGCGCCGACGAGCAGCGCCGTGATGGCGCCTTCGGGGCGCAGAAGGGCGGCGACCCATGCGAGCGCCGTGAGCTCCACCGCGCGCCTCGGCGTGCGTTCCGAGCCATCCTTCTCCGCCCACTCGCTCGCGCGTCGCGAGCCCCGTGCGATCGCCCACGCAAAAGGGACGACCTCCATTCCGCTCGCGGCAAACCACAAGAACCCGCCGAACGCCAGGACGAGGGCCGCGGCGCCGGCGGCCGCGGCGCGTCCCGCGAGCTTTTGCGTGAGCTGCGCCGCCTCCCAGGAGAGCGCGCCCAGAGCGCAGAACGAGAAGAACCACGCCGGCCAGAGAATCGCGTTTCCTTTCGCCCCCAGGGCCCAGAACGGCGCCAGTACGATCGGCCAGAGGACGCTCGTCGCACCGCTCGATATCGGCTCGCCCGGCTGAAAACGCAGCGGATGCCCCTCGGCCAGCGCGCGGGCGTATTGAAAGTGAATGTACGCGTCGTCGAGGGCCGCTCCTGGGTGGCCGAGCTTGCCCAGGACTGCCGACAGCGTTCGCGCGGCGAGAAAGAGCACGACGAATGCGATGGGGACCCACGCGAGTCGTCGATTCCACGCCGCCCCCCGGAATAGGGTTTGGCCGCCACCGCCCCATCCGCGATGGGCAAGGGCTGCGCTGCTGTGCTCCGGCATGGCGACACCGACGGTGGCCGATGCCCAAGGGGCCGGTCAAGCGCCGCGCGCTCCGACTTGCTCGGGCGACGGCACGTCCGCCGCAGGCGGCGCGGTCAACTCGGACGAACGCCGCTTCGTGATCCCCGACAGGCGCTCTACAGTCGCCCTCCGTCATGCAGTCGCCCTCGACCCGCCCGCCTCGTCCGTACGAGCACCCTCCGCGCTTGCCCGCTGCGGAGCGCGTCGACGTGCGGTCGCTCGTCGCAGGCGAATGGATCGAGATCGAGATAGGACCGGGGCGCGGGTGGTTTCTCGTCGAGCGGGCGGACGCCGAGCCGCACGCTGCGCTCATCGGCCTCGAGATCCGTCGCAAGTGGGCGTCGATCGTCGATGCGCGCCTGGCGCAACGCGGACTCGGCGCGCGTTGCCGTGTGTTCGCGGAAGATGCCCGCCATGCCCTCGCGCGCCTCGTGCCCGACGCTTCGGTGCGCCGCATCTTTCTGAGCTTCCCCGACCCGTGGTGGAAGAAACGCCACGAGAAGCGCCTCGTCGTCGGCGACCGCTTCCTCGACGAGGTCGCGCGCTTGCTCGCGCCCGGCGGCGACTTCTTCGTGCAGACCGACGTCGAGGACCGCGCCCGTGCGTACGAAGAACGGATCGGCGCCGAGCCGCGTCTCATCGCCGCGGGGGACGCCGAGGGCTCGCCGCGCCTGGTCGATCATCCGTACGTCGCGCGCAGCCCGCGCGAGAGGCGCGCGATCGCCGACGGGCTCCCGATCCACCGCATGCTCTGGAGGCGCGTTTGCAGTCGTTGACCACGCCGCCTTCGGCGGACGTGCCGTCCAGTCGTTGACCACGCCGCCTTCGGCGGACGTGCCGTCCAGTCGTTGACCACGCCGCCTTCGGCGGATGTCTACTGAGGATTGTCGGGCGGCACCGTTCCGCAGTTCG
>DATKFB010000580.1:0-9921 GCA_035544435.1 Polyangia bacterium | reverse complement strand
CGCGCCAGTCGACGGCGCGCCGCCCGACGCGCCCTCGGCCGCGAGCCCTGCGGAGGCCGCCCGTGGCTGACGCGCGCTCCCCGAGCGAGCCCTCGCCCGCCGCGCCGCCGCGCGCGCCGATCCCCTACGCGCTCCTCGCGGCCGTGTTCGGCCCGCTCGCGGCCGCCTACCTCGTGCTCCTGCGCAACGTCGAGGGGTTTCGCTTTGCGCACCCGGGCGCGCTCGCCCTCGTGCCCATCGCGGTCGCGCTCGTGCTGTGGGCCGGGCTCGCGCGCGGGCCGCGCCGCCGCGCCGCGCTGGCCTATTCGCGCGCGGGCGAGCTCGGCGCGCAACGGCGCGGCTTCGTGGCGCGCCTCGCCGACCTGCCGCTCGTGCTGCGCCTCGCCTCGGTCGTGCTCGTCGGCGTCGCGCTCGCGCGCCCGCAAACGACGCGCGTCGCAGACGATCTCGAGGTCGAGGGCATCGACATCGTCATCGCGCTCGACGTCTCGGGCTCGATGGAGGAGACCGACCTGCAGCCGAACCGCCTCGACGCCGCTAAGCTCGTCATCGAGGACTTCGTTCGCCGTCGCCCGTCCGATCGCATCGGCCTCGTCGTCTTCGGGCGCGAGGCCTACACGCACGTGCCGCTCACGCTCGATCATGGCACCTTCCTGCGCATGCTCGCCGAGCTGCGCCTCGGCATCGTCGACGGGCACGGCACGGCCATCGGCAACGGCATCGGCGTCGCGCTCAACCGCCTGCGCCACTCGGACGCGCGCTCGAAGGTCATCATCGTGCTCACCGACGGCGAGAACAACGCCGGCAACATCTCGCCCGAGCAGGCCGCGCGCTTCGCGCAGACGATGAAGGTCAAGGTGTATACCATCCTGGCCGGCGACAACGACCCAGAGGCCGCGGCCGCCGCGGGCGCGCCCGGCCTGCCGCAGCGCCACCCCGTGAACCCGAAGCTGCTCGAGCAGATCGCCTCGATGACGGGCGGCACGCCCTACCTCGCGACCGACACGCTCGCGCTCAAGGAGCGCTTCCAGAAGATCCTCGAGGACCTCGAGAAGTCGCGCCTCCACGATCGCGGCGTGCTCTACGCCGAGCTCTACCGGCGCTTCCTCTTCGTGGCCTTCGCGCTGCTCGTCGCCGAGCTCGCGCTGCGCCTGACGCGCCTGCGGAGGCTCCCGTAATGAGGTTCGCCAATCCTCATATGCTGTGGCTGCTCGCGCTCGTGCCGGCGGCTGTGCTCGCCTACGCGCTGGCCTTCGCAGCGCGGCGGCGCCTGCTCGCACGGCTGGGCGACGCGCCCCTCATCTCGAAGATGGCGGGCGACGTGTCACTGCCGCGCAAGCGCGCGCGCGCCGCGCTCGTCGTGCTCGCGCTCGGCCTCATGGCCGTGGCGCTCGGGCGGCCGCAGGCGGGCGGCCGCGCCCGCCTCACGAAGGACGCCGGGCTCGACATGATCGTGGCGCTGGACTTCTCGCGGTCGATGCTCGCGAAGGACGTCTATCCGTCGCGCCTCGAGCGCGCCAAGCGCGAGCTCGAGCAACTCATGGACGGCCTCGCGGGAGATCGCATCGGCCTCGTGGCCTTCGCGGGCGAGACGCTGTCCTATCCGCCCACGACCGACTACGCCGCCGTGAAGCTCTTCTGGCGCGATCTCTACCCGTGGGACATGCCCGTGGGCGGCACGGCCATCGGGCAGGCCATGCACGCCGCGCTCGAGCTCCTGACCCGCCTGCGCGCGCACGGCGGGCCCTCGCGCGCGCAGGTCATCTTGCTCCTCACCGATGGCGAGGACACCGACAGCGAGCCTCTCGCCATGGCCGACGAGGCGTCGAAGCTGGGCGTCAAGGTGTTCACCGTCGGCATCGGGTCGCGCTCGGGCGAGCTCATCCCCGAGTACGACGAGACGGGCAAGGTCACGAGCTACGTCAAGGACGCCGACGGCAAGTACGTCACGTCGAGGCTCGCCGAAGAGATGCTCGTGCAGCTGGCGCAGAAAACGGGCGGTGAGTACTTTCACGCCGACCCCAAGCGTTTCGGCGTCGACGAGATCGCGCACGCGCTCGCGGGGCTCAAGCGCTCGGAGAACGAGGCGCGCGTCGTGAAGCAATACGACGAGGTCTTCGAGCTGCTGCTCCTGCCGGTTTTCTTGTTGCTCGTGGGTGAGGCGTGCATGAGCGAGCGGCGCCGGCGCGCGGCCCGCGCGAACGGCTCGAAGCTGGGCGCGGCGGAGGCGGGCTCGTGACGCGCGCGTCGTTCACGGCGTGCCTGCTGGCGGTCTGCCCGGTGCTGTTCGGCTTCGAGCCGCTGCGCAGCCGCAACGGCGAGGTCGAGCAGGGCAATGCGCTCATGAAGAGCGGCAACGCCGAGGAGGCCCTGAAGCACTACGACAAGGCCGTCGCCGCGCTGCCCGCAGAGGCGGGCGCGCACTTCGATCGCGGCGCGGCGCTCTATGCGCTGCAGCGCTTCGACGAGGCGGGACAGGAGTTCCTGCGCGCCACCGAGGCCAAGGACGGCACGCTCAAGGCGCAGGCCTTCTACAACCTCGGCAACGCGTTCTTCAAGAAAGAGAAGTTCAAAGAGGCCGTCGAGGCCTACAAGCGCACGCTCGCGCTCGACCCACGCGACGAGCGGGCGAAGTGGAACCTCGAGATCGCCGAGCGCAAGCAGCAGGAGCAGAAAGACAAGGACAAAGACAAGGACAAGGACAAGAAGGACGACAAGGACAAAAAAGACCAAGACAAGAAAGACGACAAGAAGGACCAGGGCAAGGACAAGCAGCAGGACCAGAAGGATCGCGACAAGAACGAGGCCGCCAAGAAGCCGCCGCCGCCCGCCGACGAGCAGGAGATGGGCGCCGTCCTCGACAACCTCGAGCGCAGCCCCAAGGACCTCGAGAAGGAGCGCGCGCGCCTGCGGGCGATTCGCCGTCGCCCGCCCGCGCGGGACTGGTAGACAAGGTTCTCCCGAAGATGCGTCGCCCCGCCTGGTTTCGCTCGGTCCTGACCGTCGCCGTGCTCGCGGCGCTCGCCCTCCCGCGCAGCGCCGCGGCCAGCGACGCGGCGTTCGTCATTTCCCTCGATCGCGAGGCCGTCGCGCCCGGCGAGCCCTTCGTCTGCGAGGTGAATTTGAGCGTCGCCGGCAACGGCGAGGTCGACGGCTTTCGCCCGCCCGAGTTCAAAGGTCTCCGCGTGCTGTCGACGCCGCAGTTCCCGACCCGGTCGACGCAAATGCAGATCGGGGGCGGCCAGACCATGGTGCAAAACGACTTCAGCTGGCGCTTTGAGGTCATGGTCCCCCCGGGCGCCAGAGGCCCGTTCGTGATCGGCGCGGCGCGCGTGCGCTTCGCGGGGCGCGAGCTCAAGTCCAACGCGCTCAGCGTGCGCGTCGGCTCCGGCCCGCCGGCCGGAAATCCACGACGCGGCGGCGGCGCCCCGGGCTTCCCGTTCGATCTCTTCGGCGGCGGCGCCGCGCCCGAGGCGCCCGCGTCGTCCGCGGGCACGACCTTCATCCGCGTGGTCGCCGACAAGGCGCGCGCCTACCTCGGCGAGCCCGTCGTCGTGACGTGGTCGCTGTGCACGACGCAGCGCCTCGACAAGTTCGACACGGTCACCGAGGCCCGCACCGATGGATTCTGGAGCGAGGACATCCCGTCGACGAACCCCCGCGGGCGCCTCGCCTATACGACCGAGACCATCGCGGGCCGCGCCTTCCAGGTCGCGACGCTGTACCAGAAGGCGCTCTTTCCGTTGCGCGAGGGCAAGCTCACGGTGACGCCCGTCGAGGCCGAGGTCGCCCAGGTCGACTTCTTCGGGACGGCGCTGCGCACGCAGAGGCTCAAGGCGGACCCCGTGACGATCGAGGCGTTGCCGCTGCCGCGCGAGGGCCAGCCTGCGGGCTTCGACGCCGGCAACGTCGGCAAGTACGAGCTCGAGGCGCGCGCCGATCGCACGACCGTGTCGGTGGGCGAGGCCGTCACCGTCACCGTCGAGATCAAGGGCGTCGGCAACGTGCGCAACGTGCACCTCCCGCCGCTCGCCGTCCCGGCCGGGTGGAAGAGCTACCCGCCCAAGGAGACCGTCACGGTGGACGCCGCGGGCGGCGTGGGCGGCACGAAGGTCGCCGAGGTGCTGCTGCTCCCCGAGCGCGCGGGCGCTGTCATGCTGCCCTCGCTCGAAGTGCCGACCTTCGATCCCGAGACCAAGCGGTACGTCACGCTCAAGAGCGATCCGATGCGCCTCGACGCCACGGGCGAAGCGCCGCGCCCGGGGGCGGCGCCCCTGGCGCCGGGCACGGCCGGCCCCGCCGTCGAGAACGTCATCGCGGCGGCCATCCGCCCCATCCGCGCGCGCACGCGCCTCGGGCGCGACGTCGGCACGACCTTCCTGCGCTCGCGCGCCTTCGGCTGGATGCTCTTTCTTCCGCCGTTCGGGCTCGGCCTGGCCGTGCTCGTCGAGCGCGTGCGCGAGCGGCTCGCGACCGACACGCGGCGAACGCGCCGCCGGCGGATGCGCACGATGGTGCGCAAGCGCCTGGGTTCCGCCGTAGCTCACCGCGACGCGGGCCGCGTCGCCGACTTCTATATCGAGATCGACCGCGTCCTGCGCGAGGTCCTCGCGGCGCGACTCGGCCGCGTCGTCACGGGTCTGCGCCGCGACGAGCTCGAGGCCCTCCTCTCCGAGCGCGGGCTCCGCGCGGAGATCACGGCGCGCTTCCTCGGGGAGCTCGAGGCCTGCGACCTGGCGCGCTTCGCGCCCGGCGGCAAGACGGAGAGCGCCGCCGCCATGAGCGCCGCGCTCGAGCGCGCCGACGAGCTCATCGGGCTCGTCGAGAAGGCTGCGCTGCGCGAGGAAGCGCCGGAGCGATGGGGATGATCGGGATGACGAGCGGCCTCCGACGACGCGTCGTCTTAGGCCTCGCGGGTCTCGCGCTCGCGCTCGCGGCGCGGCCCGCGCGCGCCGATCGCCTCGACGAGGCCTGGAAGCGCGGCAACGACGCGTACCTGCACGGCGACTACGACGTCGCCGTCGCCGCCTATGAGGAGCTCGATCGCGAGGACGTCGTGTCCCCCGACCTCTTCTTCAACCTCGGCGACGCGTACTTCAAGAAAGGCGCCCTCGGCCCCGCGATCTGGGCCTTCGAGCGCGCTGCCGCCCTCGAGCCCGACGACGAGGACATCCGCTTCAACCTCGACCAGTCGCGCAAGCTGGCGGCGCGCCAGGCCCGCGACAAGATCGAGGGCGAGGATCGCGACCCGTTGTGGATCCGCGCCGTGACGTCGCTGTCGCCGTCGGGCGAGACCTGGGTCTTCCTCGTGCTCTATCTCGGCTTCTTCGCCGTGCTGTTCGCGCGCCGCCGCGCGAGCGACGACGCCCGCCCCGCGCTGGGCGCGGGCGCCGCCATCCTCGCGGTCCTGACGCTGCTCGCCGGAAGCGCGCTCGCGGGCCGCGCCGTCCTCGAGCGCGTGCCCTTCGGCGTCGTGCTGCCGGACGCGCTCGCCGTCAAGGAGGGCGCCGACGTGAACTACAAGACCGGATTCCAGATACATGCGGGCCTGCGCGTGCGTCTGCTCGAGCGCGATCAGGACTGGCTGCGCATCCGCCTCGCCAACGGCCTCGAGGGCTGGGTCCGGGCGCGCGACGTCGGACGCCTCTGAGCCCGTCCGTGCTAGAAATGCGCCCCATGGCGATTTCTTCGTCGGCGCGCGCATGGGTCGCCGATGCCGCGCTCCTCTCGCTCGCGGCCTGCAGCGGCGCCTCGAAGGGCGGCGCGCCCCCGTCCGGGGCCGCGGGCAGCGGCGCCGGAACCGCGGGCGGCTCGGGAGGCAGCGGCGGCGGCGCGGCGGGCGGGACGTCCGCCGTAGCGGGCGCGACCGCGGGCAGCGCCGGCACCTCCGCGGCCGGTTCGGCGGGCGCGTCCGTCGCGGGCCAGGCCGGGACGGCGGGCCCCACACCCGACGCGTCCACCGACGCTTCGGGCGGCCGAGGCGGCGCCGCCGGCGGCGCGAGCGGCAGCGCCGGCAGCGGCACGAAGAGCTGTGGCGGCAACGCCATCTCGCTCGCGTCCAACGGCACGGGGAACGCCAGCGACGCCGCGCAAGCGCACGTCCTCATCGATCTCATGAACGACCTGCCGATCGGCAACGCCAACCGAACCATAGAATTCTGGGCCTACATCAAGCCGACGGACTGGGTCGGCGAGAAGAACGAGCTCTTCGTGTACGGCACCGCCTGCACGATGGCGACCGCCATCGGCCTCGACTTCGGCACCTTCACCGTCGCCGGCATGTCCGGGAACCACGCGACGCTCAACCCGATCACCAACGGCGGCTTCAACGACGACAGCACGGCGTACCTCGGCATCACGTCTACGGAGAGCCAGTGGGTGCACGTCGCCATGACCTGGGACGGCACCACGCTGCGCACGTACGTCAACGGCGTCGCGCGCATCATGACGACCGCCATGGGTGGCATCACGGCCCTCGCGACGGGCAGATCGCCGCTGAGCCTCGGTTGCAGCCCGTTCAACAACAATTGCTTCAACGGCCTCTTCGACGAGCTTCGCGTCTGGAACGTCGCGCGCTCGGCGACCGAGATCATGGCCAGCCACGACAAGGCGCTCGTGGGCAACGAGGCCGGACTCGTCGGCTACTGGAAGTTCGACGAGGCGCCCGGCGCCGCCATGGCGGCCGACTCGGTGACGACGACCAACCACACGGCGCACCCAGGCGCCCTCATGGCGACGGGCGCAAAGCCGACGTTCGTGACGCCGACCCCGCCCGCGCCCGTCGCGTGCCCGTAGTGCCCCATGGCTGAGCCCCACTTCGAAAAGCACGTCTTCATCTGCACGAACCGCCGCGAGCCGGGGAACCCTAAGGGGGACTGCGCCTCGAAGGGGGGCGAGGCGATCAAAGACGAGTTCAAGCGGCTGCTGCACGAGCGCAGCCTCAAGGGCCGCATCCGCGCCAACGCCGCCGGCTGCCTCGACCAGTGCGCGCGCGGCGCGACCGTCGTCGTCTATCCCGAGCAGGTCTGGTACGGCGGCGTCACCGTCGCCGACGTGGCCGCCATCGTCGACGAGCACCTCATGGGCCTCGTGCCCGTCGAGCGGCTCCGCATGAGGTAGCGCGCGTGGGCATCGAGATCCCGCCGCGCCTCAACCTCGCGGCCCACGTGCTCGACGCGCGCGTCGCCGAGGGCCACGGCGCGCGCGTCGCGCTCCGCGTGGGCGCGAGCGGCCGGCGCGTGACGTACGCCGCGCTGCTCGACGAGACGAACCGCGTCGCGAACGTGCTCGCGGCGCTCGGCGTCGGGCCCGGCGATCGCGTGCTCGTCGCGCTTCCAGACGGCGCGGCCTTCGTCGCCGCGTTCCTCGCGACGCTCAAGGTCGGCGCCGCCGTCACGATGGCGAACCCCGAGCTGCCGGTCGCCGACCACGCCGCCCACCTCGCGTACACGCGCGCCAAGGTCCTGTTCGCCGACGCGGACCTCGCGTCGCGCGCCGCCGCCGCCATCGCCGCAGCCCCGGCGCTCGCCGCCGCGCTCGTCGTGGGCGGCGCGGCCGAGACGCCGCGCCACCTGCCGTTCGAGGCCACGGTCGCAGCCGCCTCGCCCCGCTTCTCGAACGCCGACACGGCGGCGGACGACCCGGCCGCGTGGATCGCGACCTCCGGGTCGACGGGCCTCCCGCGCGCCGCCGTGCACGGCCACCGCAGCTTCGCCTTCAGCATCGAGGCCTACGCCAAGGGCGTCCTCGGCCTCGGCGCCGACGACGTCACGCTCTCCGTCCCCAAGCTCTACTTCGGCTACGCCACGGGCATGAGCCTGCTCTTCCCGCTCGCCGTCGGCGCGACGGCCGTGCTGTTCCCCGAGCGCCCCACGCCCGAGCGGATGTTCGAGCTCGTGGCGCGTCACCGGCCCACGGTGCTCGCGCTCGTGCCGACGCTCATCGCGAAGCTCCTCGCGGCGGCGGCCCCGCCCGAGGCCCTCGCCGCGTTCGCGGGCGTCCGCCTCGCGACGTCGGCGGGCGAGGCGTTGCCCGCCCCGCTCCACGCACGCTGGAAGGCCACCTTCGGCGTCGAGATCGTCGAGGGCCTCGGCTCTGCCGAGCTCTTCCACATCCACGTCTCGAACCGCCCGGGTGACGTGCGTCCCGGCACCCTCGGCCGCGTCGTGCCCGGCTACGAGGCGCGCGTCGTGCGCGACGACGGCAGCGACGCGCCCGACGGCGAGATCGGCGCGCTGTGGGTGCGCGGCGGCTCGGCGGCGCTCGGCTACGAAGGCGATCCGGAGCGCACGGCGCAAGTCTTCCTCGACGGACGCTGGGTCGCGACGAGCGACAAGGTCCGTCGCGTGGACGGCGTCTTCCGCTTCGAGGGCCGCAGCGACGACATGCTCAAGGTGGGCGGCATCTACGTCTCGCCGCTCGAGGTCGAGAACGTGCTCCTGCAGCACCCCGCCGTGAGCGAGTGCGCCGTCGTCGGCTACGAGGACGAGGCCGGGCTCGTCAAGCCCAAGGCCGTCGTCGTCTGCCCGAGCCGCGCCGCCGACGACGCGCTCTTCGGCGAGCTCGACGCCTTCGCGCGCGAGCGGCTCGCCGCCTTCAAGGTTCCGCGCCGCTGGGAGCGGCTGGCCGCCCTGCCCCGCAACGATCGCGGCAAGCTCGTCAGGCGTCAGCTCCGATGAGCGCGCCCGCGTTCACGATCCAGGTCTTCGGCACGAAGAAGTGCGCCGAGACGCGCAAGGCCGAGCGATTCTTCAGGGAGCGCGGCCAGGCGATCCACGCCGTGGACCTCGCGCAGAAGGGCATGTCGGCGGGCGAGCTGCGCAACGTCGCCGCGCGCGTGGGCGGCTTCGAGGCGCTCATCGACCGCGCGGGCGCGCGTTACCTCGCCAAGGGTCTGAAATACGCCGCGCCCACGGGCTCGCGCATCGAGCAGATCCTCGTCGCCGATCCGCTGCTGCTGCGGACGCCCATCGTGCGCGCCGGAGCCCGCGCGACCGTCGGCTACGCGCCCGAGACGTGGGCGGCGTGGCTCGCCGAGCTCGGACCCGGAGCCGCGCGATGACCGCGCATGACTGATAGACTCGGCGCACCCGTTTTGGCCTCCGATCGAACGACTCCGCGACCGACGCCGGGAACGACGCCACCCGGCGCGCCGACCTCCGCCGCCGCGCCCGCGCGCTGGACCGTCAAGGACGTGCTGCTGTGGACGACGTCGCGCTTCGAGGAGCGCGGGCTCGAGACGGCGCGGCTCGACGCCGAGATCCTCACGGCCCACGCGCTGGCCGTGCCGCGCGTGCAGCTCTACGTGCAGTTCGATCGCCCGCTCACGCCCGACGAGCTCGGCGCCATCCGCGCGTCCGTCAAGCGGCGGCAGGCCGGCGAGTCGGTGGCCTACGTCGTCGGGAAGAAAGAGTTCTGGGGCCTCGAGCTCGCCGTCGACGCGCGCGTGCTCGTGCCGCGGCCAGACACCGAGACGCTCGTCGACGAGGCGATGGAGCGCATCGGCCGCGCGCCGCGCGTGCGCGCCACCCGCGCCGCCGACCTCGACGCCGACGCCGACCTGCCCGCGAGCGACGAAGCGCCGCCCGCGCGCGTCGAAGCGCCGGCCGCGCCAGCCGCCCCGGCCGCGAAGGCGGCCCCGCGCATCGCCGACGTCGGCACGGGCTCGGGCGCCATCGCCATCACCCTCGCGAAGGAGCGTCCCGACGCCGTCGTCTTCGCGACCGACCTCTCGCCCGACGCGCTCTCCGTCGCGCGCGCCAACGCCCTCCGGCACGGCGTCGCCGTGACCTTCCTCGAAGGTGATCTCGAGGCGCCGCTCGGCCCACACGCGCCGTTCGATCTCATTGTCGCCAACCTGCCTTACATCCCGACGGCCGACCTCGCGGGCCTGCCGCCCGAGGTGCGCGCCGAGCCCCGGCG
>DATKFB010000579.1:0-6442 GCA_035544435.1 Polyangia bacterium | reverse complement strand
CCCGAGGAGCTGCCGCGCCTGCTGGACCCCATCGCCGACGACGGCGCCGATTTCGTCCAGGGATCGCGCTTCTTGGCGGGAGGTCGCACGGGCGGCATGCCCCTCTACCGGCATCTGGCGACGCGCCTGCACCCCTTTCTGTTTTCGCTGAGCGCGGGCAAGCGCGTCTCGGAGTCGACCAACGGCTTCCGGGCTTTTCGGGTCAAGCTACTCGACGACGCGCGCATCAATTTGGATCAAAGCTGGCTCGACGAGTACGAGCTCGAGCCGTATCTGTACTGGAAGACGATCCGCCTGGGGTACAAGACCGCGGAGGTGCCAGTCACCAAGATCTACCCGCCCAAGGCGCTCGGCTACACTAAGATGAAGGCAATAACCGGCTGGTGGTCGATTTTGCGTCCGTTGGTGTTGCTGGGGCTGCGCATCCGCAGGTGAATCCGCGCCGCCGACGTACCCAACCTCGCCGTCCCGACTATGCTTCATAACCGAGGGCGTCGAGCGCGGCGTCGTGGAGCGCGGGACGAAAAGCGCGGAAGCGGTCTTGCTCGGGGACAGTCGGATGGACGCGGTTGGCGAGCAGGACGATCCACGTCTCGCGGTCGGGATCGATCCACAGAGAGCAGCCCGTGAAGCCGAGGTGTCCGACGGCTGCGCGCGACAGGCGCGTCCCCGCCTGCGAGTCTCGAGGCGCCGGGCCGTCCCACCCGAGCCGCCAGGTCGAGCCCGGCACGCGCGCGGGCTCCCAGAACTCGCGGACGACGTCGCGCGCGATGAGCTCGCGGCCGTCCTTCGTGACCGGCCCCGCGTCCTTCCAAGCCGCGACGAGCGCGCCAGCGATGGAGGACACCGCCTCGGCGTCGGAGAACAGCCCCGCGTGCCCCGAGATGCCGCCCATGACATAGGCGTTCATGTCGTCGACCTCGCCGAGCACGACGTGGCCGCGCTCGGCCGACTGCTGCGTGGCGGCCACCGAGCGCTCGGCCAGCAGGTGCGCGCGCGCGTCCGGGTCCGAGAGGTTGACGAAGCCCGCGGCAGAGAGGTCGAGAGGCCGGAAGATGTCGCGCTCGGCGAGCGCATCGAGGCGCAGCTCCGTGACGCGCTCGAGCAACCAGCCGAGCAGGATGAAGCCGAGGTCAGAATAGACGGAGAGCGTGCCAGGCTTGTAGTCGAGCGGCTCGCGCGCCGCCGCGAGCGAGATGGCCCACCGCTCGGACGCCGCGCTAGCCGCCTTCTGCCAGTACGGCCTATAGGCGGGCAGACCGGCGCTGTGCGAGAGCAGATGACGCACGGTCACGGCCGCGCGCTCGGCGCCTTCGAACTCGGGGAGGCGCTGGCCGACCGGCTCGTCCAGCGCGAGGGCACCGCGCTCGACCTGCTTCATGACGAGCACGCTCGTGACGACGGCCTTCGTGAGCGACGCCACGTCGTACACGGTGTCGGGGAACGCCGGCAATCTTCGCGGCACGAGCTGCCGCCACCCGAAGGCCTCGTGGAACTGGACGCGCCCGCCGCTCGCGACGAGCAGCACGAACCCGGGCACGACCTCGTTCGCGGCGGCGTCCTGGCAGAGGCGCCGCACGGGTTCGAAGCGCAGCTTCATGCGGCCGAACTATAGACGCGCCGGCGCGCAAAAGGGTGAGGCCTGTCGGGTGGTCCCCGGACCCCCCGATGGACCGGGCGGCCCTTCCGGTTTAGCCTACCGACGGGCCCTGATGAAATTTGGCCAGTACGAGCTCCGCGAGCTGATCGCCGTGGGCGGAATGGCCGAAGTGTACAAGGGCCGTGTCGTCGGCGCCGAGGGCTTCGAAAAGCACGTCGCGATCAAGCGCATCCTGCCCGACCTCGCCGAGGACGAGCGCTTCGTGAAGATGCTGCTGACCGAGGCGCGCATCCATTCGGCCCTCTCCCATCGGAACATCGTCCAGATCCACGACCTCGGCATCTCGGAGGACGGCGAGTACTTCATCGTTCTCGAGTACGTCGAGGGCTACGACCTGCGCATGGTGCTCGACCAGCTCACGGAGCAGGGACGGATCCTGCCCGAGGCGCTCTCGCTCCACATCGCCTCCGAGCTGGCCCAGGGGCTGCACTTCGCGCACGAGCAGCGCGGCGCCGACCGCCAACCACTCGGCCTCGTTCACCGAGATGTGTCGCCATCGAACGTGCTGATCTCGATGTCGGGCGAGATCAAGCTGTCGGACTTCGGGCTCGCGAAGCGCCGTCATGATCGCTCGGTCGTCGGCAGCCTCAAGGGCAACCTCGCCTACATGTCGCCGGAGCAGGCGCGGCAGTCGAGGCTCGATCGCCGCACGGACGTGTTCTCGCTCGGCGCCGTGCTCTTCGAGATGCTGACGGGCAAGCGTCTGCGCGAGATCCGCGACGAGATCGCGGCCTGGAACCATGTCGCGTCGGGGCAGGTGCCGTTGCTGCGCGCCGTACGCCCCGACCTGTCCGAGCCCCTCGAGCGGCTGCTCGCGCGGGCGCTCGCGCCCGAGCCCGAGGGACGCTTCGCCGACGCCGCGATCTTCGGCTCCGCGATCCGCGGCGTCCTCTTGAGCCTCAACACGCCCGTGGGCGCGACCGATCTCCAGCACCTGCTGTCGACACTGCAGCCGGCGCGGCGGCCGCGCGCGCTCGTGCCGGAGCGTTCGAAGGTCATCCGCCTCGGCCCCGAGGCGCAGGCGCTCGGAGAGGCCATCGCGGCGCCGCTGACGCCGCTGCCGGCCTCCGCGCCGGGAATGACGGCCTCCCCGCCGCGCGCTCCCGGGGGCATCACGAACCTCTCCGACGTCGACGTTCACGCCGGCCGGACGGAGCCTCGAAATGGCGTGGGCGAGAGCGACATGGCGACACCTCCTCCCGTCGAGCCGCTGGCGCCCGTGCGCGGAACGCCGCGCGCGCCCATACCCACCGCGCGCGCCGATCGCATAACGCCGCCGCGCTCCCTCCAGACGTCGTACGTCGATCGGGCGCCTCCTCGGCTGCACTCGCCCGCGAGCGCGGCCGCCGTGCCCTTTGCGTCGTTGACCTGGGGCGGCGTGGCCGCCGCCGCGGCGGTCCCCGTCGCAATCGAGGGTCGGCCAGCGACCGGCGAGCACCTCCCGACGATTCCGTCGAGCTCGACGTCCTCGCAGTCGCTGGCCGCCGCCTCTCGCCCACGTCGTGACACCGCGCGCGTGGTCGTTCGCGGCGGCGCAGCCTGGCGGCCGATCGTCGTGGCGCTCGCGGCGACGCTCTTGCTCGTCGCGGGGGCCGTTCATCTCGCCGTTGTCCCGCTCGACGTTCTCGTCGTCTGGCGCAAGCCCGCGACGCTCGCCATCATGACCGTCCCCCAAGGCGCGATGGCCGAGCTCGATGGCACGATGCTGCCGGGGCGCACACCGACCCAGACGACCGTGCGCCGCGATCGCTTCAACCACGTTCTCGAGCTCAGCGCTCCCGGCCATCGCACCGTCCGGCAGACCCTTCGTTACGACGGCGCGGTCAGCCTGTCGGTTAGCGCCCGGCTCGAAAAGGACGCCGGACCAACCTTCGAGCCCCTCCCCTCGGCGACGGCGCCCGCGCCGGTTCCGCGCGCGCCGGACGTTGGCGGGGAGTCGCCCAGCGTCGCCGCGAAGACGACGGCGCCGGCCGCGCCCGCCGCCAAACCCTCCAAAGCGGCCAAGGGCGGCGCCCGCCGGCAAAAAAACGCCCGCGGCAAACGGGCCGCTAGGGGCCGCTCGCACGATTAGGGACACGTCGTGCTGTTTCATCGGTCTTCTCGCGCGCTCGAAGCCGGTGCCCGGCTGGTGGCGTGCGCGGCCACCCTGCTGATTCCCGTCGCCGCGCGCGCCGTTCAACAACCCGACGGCAAGACCATCCCGGTGATCTTTTCGTCCACCGGGACATGCGACAGTGGGCTCAACGTCCAGGCCTGCCTCGACGACAGCGAGGTCTCGCTTGGTGGCGCCGCCGGCAAGGTCGGTGCGCTGACAAACGCGACCATTGACCGCGAGACGTTCGATCCCGGCTGCCAGCTGACGTTCAAGGTCCTGTCGAAAGGCGGATCGTTCTACGGCCACGCCTTCGGCTGGTACCGCGTGCGCGCCGGCAACGTCCCTCCGCCGCTGTCCGAGTTGAACGTGTTTCTGACCTGCGCCGAAACGCAGATGCCTGGCACGACCAAGGTGCTGACACTGCCTCCGGGCGTGGGCACGATCGGTTTCTTCATGGCCAGCTATCCGGGTAAGAGCGCCTGTGACGCAATGACCGCGAACACGCCGCTGCCCAGCGAGCCAAATTACACCTTCTATACGGAGAGGCGTTTCAACGGTCTCGACCGCGCCGGCCAGCCGATCCCAAATGTCGTGCCCAACGTCATTCGCGTTCTGACCTGGCAAAGCGCGGTTCAGCCGGGCGCGTTCTACTTCGGATGGGAGGACGACGGCCGCAACGCCGACGACAACTTCAATGACCTGGTCACCCGGGTCAGCGGCATCTCGTGCAGTGGCGGCGGCGCCAGCTGCGACACTGGCATGAAGGGAGCGTGCGCCGCCGGCACCATGCAGTGCCGCGCTGGCGTGCTGGCCTGCGTCCCCAATCAGGGCGCCGTCCCCGAACGCTGTAATGCCGTCGACGACAACTGCGACGGCACCATCGACGAAGGCAACGACATTTGCCCGCCCATGCAGATTTGCCAGCAGGGTAACTGCGTTCGCCGGTGCAGCGCGGACATCGAGTTCGCATGCGCGAGCGGCTTCTCTTGCGACCCGAACGGTCGTTGCATCGAGACCGCGTGCAAGGACGTGACCTGCCCACCCGGCCAGCTGTGCCGAGGCGGGCATTGCCGCGGTGAGTGCGACGGCATCGTCTGCCCATACGGCCAGGCCTGCCGGCACGGCGGCTGCCTCGATGTTTGCGCGACCCTGACCTGCGATCCCGGATCCCGCTGCGTCGTGCAGGTCCCCACGGGAGGCGGCGAATCGGTGGGCGTTTGCTCCGGCTGCCCGTGTATGGGCTGCCCGGCGGGAAGCAGCTGCATCGACAACGCTTGCGTCCCAACCAACTGCGCCGACGTGAATTGTCCCGCCGGCACGCACTGTCAGGCCCGCACCTGCGTCGACAGCTGCGCCGGCGCGCAATGCCCGACGGGATCGTCGTGTCGCCAAGGACAGTGCATGATCGATCAGAACGGATCGGACGCGGGACCCGACTCGAGGGCGCCCGGATCGATGGCGCCCGACGCGGGCGGCTCACCGACGGGCGGCGCCGGCGGCGACACCCGGCCCCCCACGATCTCACCCAGCAGCGGTTGCCGCTGCGATCTACCGGCCGGCACGAAGCACGGCAACTTCGCCGCCATGGTGCTATCGCTGGCGCTCGCGGCATGGGGGACGGCTGGCCGAAAGAAGTGATCAATCGTGAGATGAGGACCCGCTCGGAGCCCGTCTGGGTAAAACGCAACGGGCTAAACTAACGTCGGGCCTCCACGCCCTACCCCTCCACCTCGCGACCTTCGGCCGCCACCCTAGGGCGGCGGAGGGCAGGCGCCGTGGGTCGGCGCGGCAGGTCGTGAGGCCGTCGGATCGGGTGGCCGAGCGGGCGTGTGCACACAGGTGGCCCCGCGGCGTGTTTGGGGGGAGTTGATGGTGGCGGTGGCGCCGCCGGCGCTGGCGCAGCTTGCGCATCGCCGGCGTGGGGCCCGCCACCGCGAGGTGCGGGCGCAGGCGCCGCACCATCTTGCGTCCGATGCCCTTGATCCTCACGAGCTCGTCGACCGTGCGGAACGGATGTAGTTTGCGGTAAGCGAGGATGCTCTGGGCCTTTGCCGGTCCCACTCCAGGCAGCAGGGCGAGCACCTCGGCGGCGCCGTGTTCAGGTTCACGGCGCCGTCGACGGCCTTCGTTGCCGCGCGCGCGCCGTCGGCCGCGAGAACGGCGGACAGCAGGACGCAGGCGAGCACGCGCACGCCAGGTTCTCGTGCGCTCCGCGCCCGCGTTGCTAGGCCAGCTCAGGGCACGTAGGGCGCGCAAAAGCTCGTCGTCGCGAGCGGGTTCGTCGCGAGCGCCATGCTGCCCTTCTCGCCGGTCTTGCGGCACTCGTAACCGCCCCGGCAGTCGCCGTTGCTCGAGCACACCTTGGCGCAATAGCGCTGCTCGTACGACTGCTTGACGCAATAGCCGGCGTCGAGGCAAATCTCGTCCGCGAGGCAATCGTCGGTCCTCATCATGGGCGGCGCGCAGTCGAGGTCCTCGCACTGCGGATTGCACGTCTTCGTGAGGTACGCCGACGGCGGGAACGTGCGGACGCACGTCGACCCGCCCGGGCACATCGTCTCGTCGCAGCCAGCGATCGTGCAGTAGCCGCCGGGCTGCGAGAGGTCGCACGAGCGCGTGCCGCTGGGATCGCAGTCGATGCTGGTCTTGCAGTCGTCGCCGATGTCGTGACTGCAGCCCGCCACGAC
>DATKFB010000578.1:0-4276 GCA_035544435.1 Polyangia bacterium | reverse complement strand
GCCGCCGCGACGTCGGCCTTCCCCTCCGGACGCCTCCGGTCGGTCGTTCGTCGCTCCGAAGGCGCGCGCATCGCCGTACGCCGCGGTGGCCGCGTCTGCGCGATAGGTTCCGGCCCCGCGCGAAGGTCCCGGCGAGGCGCCGGCCGGGTCCCACGGCGGCGGGCTCGTCGACCCCGGGGTCGAGGGCGGGTCTTGCATCCGCGGAGGGGGAAGGTCGGCTGAGCTTGCCCGACGGCGCCCCGGGAACCTTCGGGACGCAAGCAGAGAAGGCGAGCCAAGCCCAAAACACCAATGAGAACCGCGTGATGTATCGCATGAGGCATATTCGGTCGACGGCCGGTCCTGTTGCGTGCCCTACGGGTTTTCTCCTAGCTTATTTTCTGTAAGATCACTTCAAGACGGCCTGCCGTTCAGCCGAGGTTTGGTTGTGGCGCATCAGCACCTGCGCCGGGAAGTGGTCACCATGTTCTTCGCGTCCAAAAAGATCCTTCGCATCTCCGCCGTTGGCCTGGCGCTCGCGCCTCTGCTCGGCGCGGCGCCCGCGTTCGCGAACGACTGGCCGTCCCTGGGTCTCGACGCGGGGCGCGGTCGCGCCACCGACGAGAAGGCCGGCGCACCGTTTTCCATCGCGTGGAACGCCAGCCCCTCGGCGGGAGCGTTCGTCGCGAGCCCGGCGGTCGTCGACGGCTTCGTCGTCGTCGCCGGCGCCAAGGGCGACGTCACGGCGTTGAACGCGCTCGACGGCACTGCCGCGTGGACGGTCAAGGCGAGCGGCGGCATCGGCGCGTCGCCGGCCGTCGATCACGGCCGCATCTATTTCCCGACGCTGTCAGGCCAGCTGCAGGCGCTGCACCTCGGCACGGGCGCGATCGCGTGGTCGCGCGCGTTCGGTGGGCAGAACTACGGCTCGCCGGTCGTCGTGTCCGACGACATGGGCGCGAGCGTCGTGCTCGCGGCCGGGTTTCCGCAGCAGAAGGTCGTCCGCCTGAGCGCGTCGACGGGGGCCACGCAGTGGGAGACGGCGCCGGACGCCGTTGCCGATCTCGTGACCTCGTCGCCCGCGCTCGGCGCCGGGCGGGTCACGTTCGGCATGAACGGTGGCCGCTATCAGACGCTCGACGTCCTCACGGGCGTCACGGCGTGGCACTCCGACGTCAAGGGCGCCGTGGGCCTCTCGGCGCCGCTCGTCGTCGGGACGACAGCCTACTTTCTGCCGGGCGGCGCCGCGTCGGCGCTCTACGCGGCCGACGCGACGACCGGGCAGGTGCTCTCCGGTTGGCCGGTTCAGGTGACGGACCCGTCCGCCCCCGCGGCGACGGCCTTCACGAGCAGCCGGCACGCGATCTCGTCGCCCGCGCTCCTCGGCGATCTCGTCGTGTTCGTGACCCGCTTCGAGTACGACCTCAAGCCGGCGACCGTTGGCGCGCCCGCCGTCCACACGCTGCGCGAGTACATCGTCGCCGTCGATCCCAAGACGGCCGCCGTGGCGTGGCAACAGGAGCTCGGCCATCGCGACGCCTCGACCTCGAACGACATTCCCGAGCTCAACGTCTCGCCGACGCCGGTGTCGTTCGCGACGGACTCCTCGCCGCTCGTCGCCGTGGCGTCCAGCATCGTGCCGTCGGTGCAGGTCTACGACCTCGGCGGCAAGCAGCTGTGGAGCGCCAGCCTGAGCGCGCCGACGCGCTCGTCGCCCGTGTTCGCGAACGGCGTGCTCGTCGTCGCGACGGACATGGGCGTCGTGCACGCCTTCGCCTCCGACGTCAACCATGCCCCGCTCGCGCCGGCGGGCGGCTTCGATCCGGCCGACGGGCAAATGGTCGACGGCCCCAAGCCGACGCTCAAGTGGGCCGCGGCCCAGGACGCCGAGGGCCAGGCGCTCCGCTATCAAGTGCGCGTCATGGGAACGGGCGACGATCTCTACGAGTCGCCGTTCGCGCAGCTCGACACGGCGGCGGGCGAGACGTCGGCGCTCCTCACGCAGAGCCTGACGCCCGGCGCGACCTATCGCTACGCGGTGCGCAGCCGCGACGAGAAGGGCGCGTGGTCGTCCTGGTCGCCGTTGCACGCGTTCATCATGTCGATCCCCGCGACGATCGAGGTCGCGGGCAAGACGTTTGGGACCGTCGACGACGCCGTCGCCTCGCTGCCCGCCACGGGCGGCCAGATCGATCTCGGGCGCGGCAGCCTGCACCTGCAGTCGACGCTGTCGCTGCCCGCGGGCGTCTCGCTCGTCGGCACGACCCCGCACGACACGATCGTCGACGCGACGGGCCTTCGGGCCGGCATTCAGATCACGACCGCGGCGCACACGGGCGCGCCCGCCCTCAAGAACCTCACGGTGATGGGCGCCGACGTCGGCGTCGACGTGGTCGACGTCTCGAACGCCGTCCTGCGCAACGTCGTCGTGCGCGACAACAAGAAGGCGGGCGTCCAGATCGAGGAGGGCGCGGGGGCCGAGGCCATCAACGTGACGCTGGCGCGCAACGGCATCGGCGCCACCGTTGGGGGCAAGCTCTCCATTCACAGCAGCCTCGTGGTTCAGAACGACACGGGCCTCGCGCAGACCGGCCAGGGCGGCGTGACGAGCCGCTACAACGACGTGTTCGCGAACGCCACGGCCAACTACCAGGACGCGACGGCAGGCACCGGCGACATCTCGGTGGCTGTGTCGTTCCGTTCGACGGCGGACTTTCACCTCGCGGGCTTCCAGCCCACGACGGACCGCGGCGATCCGGGCGACGCGTATGGGCTCGAGCCGCAGCCGAACGGCGCGCGCGTCAACATGGGCGCGTTCGGCAACACGCCGACGGCCGAGCTTTCGGAGTCGGCCGGCACGTCCATCCCGGGCGCGCGCGTCGGCCTGCCCACCGCCGCGACGACACCGAGCGAGACGCCCTCCACGGGCGGCACGTCGACGACGCCCCCCGGCGGCGGCGGCACCGGCTGCGCCCTCGGCGGCACTTCCCCCGCGGGCGGCTCCTCCCCAGCGTGGATCCTCGCGGCGTTCGGTGCCGTGGTCATCGCCCGCCGCCGCATTCGGCGATAGCAGGGGCTCTCGGCCGAAGCGAAACCGGTTTCGGGCGGCAGGTACGCTCGGCTCGAGCGGGCGGGCGGGGCCGCTCGTTGCTTTCTTCGTGGCTCGCTCCGCGGACGGAACGAGCCACGAAGAAAGCTCTTCCCGCAGGGCGCTTGTTCAATGCCTAACGGCGCGTTTGTTTCTCGAGGAGCTTGTAGGCCTCGGTCAGGCGCTGCGTGAGGTCGGTGGCGGCGCGCACGCCCTCTCGCGAGCCGGCGTGGAGGTCGGGGTGATACTTGCGCATGAGGCGCCGGTAGGCTTTGCGGATCGTCTCGAAGTCGGAGCCGGGCGGGACCTCGAGAGCGGCGTAGGCCCTGCGGATGGCCTCATCGCCAGCGGCGGTGCGGCGCGGCGGGTCGGCGCGCGGGCGGGTGCTCGAGCGCGTCCCGGTGGCGCCGCCCGCGGAGGTGCCGGCGCGCGCGGAGGCGGGGCGGGGACCGCGCGCGGCTTCCTCGGCCTCTTGGCGGGCGATGCGGCGGCGCTCGAGCTCGGCCTCGAGCTCGTCGTCGGAGAGCCCGCCGAGATCGCCGCCCCAGCCGTCGTCGTTCCGGCGGCCATCGTCGAGCTCGGCGGCCTTGTCGAGCAGCGAGTTCAACTCGGAGCGCGCGAGATCGATGAGGCGCTTGCCGATGCTCATGCGTCCTTCGCCTCGAGCAGTGAGCGGCCGTCCATCTCCTTGGGCTGCTCGAGGCCGAGGTAGTCGATGAGCGTCGGCGCGACGTCCGCGAGCCTTCCCCCGGCGCGCAGCTTGCGGCCCACGAGGTCGCGGCCCACGGCGATGAACGGCACGGGATTGGTCGTGTGCGCCGTGTGCGGCTGGCCCGTCTGCGGGTCGACCATCGTCTCGCAGTTGCCGTGGTCGGCCGTGATGAAGACGCTGGCGTTCACCTTGGCGGCGGCGTCGATGACGCGGCCGAGGCATGCGTCGATCGTATCGATGGCGCTCACGGCCGGGGCGAGCTTGCCCGTGTGGCCCACCATGTCCGGGTTGGCGTAGTTCACGAGGATGAAGTCGGGGTGCCCGGCCTCGAGCGCCTTGACGACGACGTCGGTGACGGGAACCGCCGACATCTCGGGCGCGAGGTCGTAGGTTGCGACCTTCTGCGACGGGATGAGGATGCGGTCCTCGCCGGGAAACGGCTTCTCGATGCCTCCATTGAAGAAGTAGGTGACGTGTGCGTACTTCTCGGTCTCTGC
>DATKFB010000577.1:0-14170 GCA_035544435.1 Polyangia bacterium | reverse complement strand
GCTGCCGTCCTCGACGACGGCAGCCGCCGTCTCGTCACACGACGTCTCGACTCCCAAGACCAGCATGAGCTAGAGCGAGTCTACGATGGCGCGCAGGTCGGCGGCGTACTGGCCCGTGGGCTCGAGCTCGAGATATTTCTTGTACGCCGCCTTGGCGCTCGCCGCGTCGCCGGCCGCCTGCTTGACGCCGCCGATGATGACGTAGGCGTCCGCGCGCTTCGGGTCGAGCGCGACGGCGCGCTCGGCCCACGGCAGCGCCTCGCGCCTCTTCTTGCGATTGAAAAGCGCGTGCCCCAGGAGCGCGCACGCCTCGGCCGAATCTGGGTTTGCGTCCTTGGCGGCGAGGCACGCCGTCTCCGCGTCCTTGCCGCGCTTCTCGGTGAAGGCCTGCCGACACGCCCCGAGAAGCTGCGGGAACTCCGCCGGCAGCGCACGCGCCACCTTGGGATCGGCCATGCGCTCGTCGAGCATGGGGCTCGGCGCCGCGTGCGCGCTCGGGGCTGCGTGTCGCGCGGCGACAGCGCGCGCCGCCGCGACGCGCGGCGCTCCCGCGTCGGCGCTTGCGACCGCTGGGCCGGGCTCGGCGGCGACGACGGCCGCCTTGGCCTCGGGCGGCCGCGCCGCCGGGCTCGGGATCACGACCGGCTTCTCGGGCGGCGACACCGCGGCCACCTCGTCCTCGGCGTGACGCTTGTGACCCGTGCTCTTGAACGCGGCCCACACGGCGAAGGCAGCCAAGCCGAGGCCCAACACGGGAACGAGCAGCCTTACCAAGCGAGAAGATCTGGCGCCGAGCTCCTCGTCGTCGTCCTCGGGGACCTCCGGATCGATGACAATCTTGCGGACCGCGTGCGCCTCCCCGCCCTTGGGCGGATTGATCAAGACCGCGTCGGCGACCGCCGTGCGACCGCCACGGTCGTCCTCGCGCAGGTGGTCGGCGCGCGCGCCAGATTCCGATTGACCGGGCCCGAGGCCGAGCTCGGTGCCGCCGCGCTTGAGCGGCGCGCTCGAGCCCTGTGCCGCCGTCGTTCCGAACACGTTCGCCGTCGAGCCACGTGAGACAATCTCACCCGCGACGGTGCGCAGCTCGTTCGGCGCGAGCTCGACCGGCGGCGGCGCCGCGAGCCGCGGCGCGGTCGTTCCCACGGGCGGCGGGATCACGATCGCAGGCTCGTGGCTCTGCGGGAGCAATGGCTCCGGCACGCCGTCGGCCGCCGAGCCGATGCCGATGGGCGTCTTGCGCAAGGCGGGCGTGACCTCCGGAAGCTCACGCGCCACGCGAGGAGCAGGCGCGGCTGCCGGCGCCCCGGGAATGACGGCCGCGAATCCCGGCCGCGTCGACAGCATCGTCGGGGGCGCCCCCAGTCCCTGTTGAGTGGTTTCGGGCGCGAGCGCGGGCACGCGCGGAGTCGCGGGGGCCGCGGGCAGCCCGAGCTGAGTCGTCTCGGGCGCCAGCACGGGCGGCCGAGAGGCTGTCCGGACGGGCGGCTCCGACGACGACGCTGCCGCTGTCGCGCCTTCGGCGATGAGGCGATCGGTGAACCGTTCGCGACGCTCGTCGACGACCGCTTCGCGGCCGGCCTCCTCGAGCGGCTCGACGGGCGCGGTCGGTCGTCCGTGCACGCCGGCGCTCGATTCGGGCGACGCCCCGAAGAGCTCGCGCCGCCGCGGCGGCGGCGGCGCGCGAAACGGCCCCGCGGCCTCCGTGAGCCAACCCTCGATGTCGGCGCCCGGAGCGGCGCCCAGGGCCGGCTTGGCGCGGACGTCGCGGATGATCTCCTCGCGGGAGAGCTTCCCGATGACCGCGAGCGCGTCGAGATCGGACAGCCCGCTGTCGTCGATGACGTGGATGAAGGTCCGCTGCCCGTCGAACAGGCGCAGGATGGCGTTCACCTCGTCGGGGATCTCGGCGAGCCGCTCGGCGAGCAGGTGATAGTCGACCTCGAAGATGGTCTCGAGCGGCGGCAAATCGGCGAGGAGCCGCCGCCACTCGTCGAGCCGCCGCAGCGCCTCCATGAGCAGCGCTCCCGGCTCCCTTCCGACGGCGTCCTTGCGCCGGATGCTCTTCCACTCGATCTCGAACCGGCCGCCGCTCCAGGAGAACAGCCGGCACACGGCGTCGAGGCCCGACAGGCGACCGATTTCGGCGTCGACGACGGTTCCCTCGCGGAAGTAGATCTCGCCGCGCGCGCCGCCCGCCGCCGTCATGACGACGACGCCGGATTTGTGGTTGGCTTCGAGAGCGCCGAGAAGGTCGACGAGCGGAAAGTCGGCGAGGTCGCCCAGGAACCGCTCGTCGCTGCGCGCGACCGCCTCGAGCCGATCGCGTTCGCGCCGCTGGAGCAGCGAACGGGCGTGCGCGACGACCTCCTGAACATAGACGGGCTTGGCCAGAAAATCGTCCGCGCCCGCTTCGACGCCGTGGACCTTCGCCTCGACTGTCTGCTCCGACAGAAGAACGAACGCGATCGTCGCACCGTCCGGTCGCTTTTTGATCTGGCGGCAGAGCTCGAATCCGTCCGTTGCACCTCCTTCGAGCCGGACCTCGGAGATGATCAGGTCCGGGCGCTCGCTTTCGATCGCCGTCGAGGCTTCGGCCGCCGTCGAGACCGTCCGCACGTCGAAACCGGCGTTGCGGAGGCTGAGCTCGAGGAGCCGCCGGATCTGCGCGTCACCGTCGACGACGAGAATTCCGCGTCGCGCCAATTGGTGATCCGTTCGCGGTTCCATGGGGCCCGTGACGCACGCCGTCCAGCGGCGATTATAAGCGGCTCGCGGCCCGCGCGAAATGAAACAAACTGCTATGTCGTTATTGCACTAATTGGCCGTGATATGAATCCGGCCATGGTGGGGAACGAGGAGGCATTTCGGGAGGCGCTCGGGCGGCAGGCAGTGAGTTGGTCCGTCCCCTGTGAGCCCGGCCAGCTCGAATCAATCACGCGCTACGCCGCTTTGCTCCTGACATGGACCGCCCGTATCAACCTCACGGGCGCTGTTTCGTTGGAGGATCTGTCCGACGCGCACTTGCCCGACTCCTTCGCACTGGCCTCGCGTATCGGGGATGCGGGCACCTTACAGGCCATCGACGTGGGAAGCGGCGGCGGATTGCCGGGGCTGCCGCTGGCCATTCTATCTCCCAACCTGACTCTCCGGCTCGTGGAGCCGATCGCGAAAAAGGCCGCGTTTCTCAGGACGGCCGTCCGCGAGCTTGGCCTGGGCGCCCGCGTCAGCGTCGATACCCACCGGGCACAAACACTCGTCCCGGCCAGCTTCGACGTTGCCCTATCACGGGCAACCCTCACGCCCCGGTCCTGGCTCCCCCTCGCCGTCGATCTAGTGCGGCCCGGTGGTCGCGTTTTCTTGCTGGCCTCGGCGAAGGCCGATTGGACCTCTTTGCCCCCTGGCCTCAGCTCGACGGGACAATGGCCATACCTCGGCGACCGGCGGTGGTTGGTGGAGCTCGTGAAGGCGCACTCCTGAGGCGGGAATGTTCCACGTGGAACAACGAGCGGGCCGGCGTCCGGCGTGTTCCACGTGGAACCTGCGCCGAAACCGCGCCGCTCAATCCGCGCTATAGGAACCGCGGTGCGTGAGCTCTCCGCCATCCTCGAGGCCGAGCTCGCCGAGCTGGCGGCCGCCAATCGACTGCGGGCTTGCCCCCCGCTCGCCGGGCCTTCGCGGCAGCGCCCCCTTTCGGCATCCACGGACGCCGCCACCCCGGCGAATCAGGCGCTGGTGTCATTTTCATCGAACGACTACCTCGGCTTTGCGTCGCATCCGGATGTTGTCGCCGCGGCCGCCGAGACCGCGGCTCGCGAAGGATTCGGTGCCGGAGCGGCCCGCCTCGTCACCGGTGATCTGCCCGCGCACCGGGCCCTCGAGGCAGACCTCGCGACGTTCGCGCGGCGCCAAAGCGCCCTGCTCTTCCCCACCGGGTACCAAGCGAACCTCGGCGCCGTGACGGCGCTGGCCGGGCCCTCTGACCTGATCGCCTCCGACGCGGCCAACCACGCCAGCTTGATTGACGGCTGCCGCCTCTCCCGTGCCACCGTGGCGATCTACGCCCATGGCGACCCGCGCTCGGCCGCGCAGGCGCTCGCGCGCCCGGGGAAATTTCGCCGCCGCTTTCTGCTGACCGAATCTCTGTTCAGCATGGATGGCGACAGCGCCCCGCTGGCGGCTCTTGCCGAGCTCGTCGCCGCGCACGACGCCGTCTTCATCGTCGACGAGGCGCACGCCTTCGGCGTCCTCGGTCCGGGCGGACGGGGCCTGTGCGCCGCCGCCAACGTCGAGCCGGACCTCCTCGTCGGCACGCTCGGGAAGGCCTTCGGGGCTTCGGGCGGTTTCGTCGCGGCGTCGGAGGCCGTGCGGTCTTACCTCGTCAACCGCGCGCGGACCTTCGTCTTCACGACGGCGGTCCCGCCTCCCGTCGCCGCCGCTGCGCACGCGGCCCTACGTTTGGCCGTCGGGCCCGTGGGGGACCAGCGCCGGGCCCGTCTTGCGGCCAACCGGGCTCGGCTCATCGAGCACATGGGCGGCAAGGTCGTGGACGCACCCGGCCCGATCGTTCCCGTAATCTTGGGGTCGGATGCACGAGCCCTCGACGCGGCGGCTTACCTGCGCCAGCACTGCATCTTCGTGCCGGCGATCCGTCCCCCCACTGTCCCGGAAGGAACAGCGCGCCTCCGGCTGACCTTTTCTTCCGAGCACAGCGCCGACGAAATCGACGCGCTGTCGATAGCCCTGGCCGGAGCACTGGCGGCGTGAGCGTGCCCGAGCGCGCCAAAGGCCCCGCCCGTCCAGGGCTCTTCGTGACTGGGACGGACACTGGCGTCGGCAAGACGACGGTCGCGGTCGCCCTCGCGCGACTGGCGCTCCGCCGCGGTCGCGTTCCAATCCCCTTCAAGCCCGTCGAGACTGGCTGCGATCCCGATCCTGACGACGCCCGCCGGCTTTGGGAAGCGGCGCGACCCCCAACCACGTTGCGCGAGACATGCCCGTTCCCTTTCCAGCTCCCAGCGGCGCCGGCCGCGGCGGCCGCCGCGGCTGGGCAGAGACTCGAGCTGGATGAGCTCGTGAACCGGGCCGAAAACGTCGCGGCCCGAGGTGACTTTCTCATCGTCGAGGGAGCGGGCGGCCTCCTCGTTCCGTATCAAGACTCCGACACGAACGCCGACATCGCGCTGCGCTTGCGCCTTCCGGTCCTCGTCGTCGGTCGCGCGGCCTTGGGAACCATCAACCATGTCGCGCTTACGCTGGCCGAGATCGGCCGCCGCGCCCTCGGGCTCGCCGGAGTCATCCTCGTTCGCACGAGCGAACCTTTGGGCCCGCACGAGAGTTCGAACGCGCGACTCATCGAAGCCGTCACGGGCACCCGCCCCCTGGGCACACTGCCTTTCCTGTCACCCCACGCGCGAGCGGATCCCGATCAAGCCGCCGATGCCCTCGCGCGAGCCCTCTCCGCCGAGGCCTTGGCGCAGCTGATTGGTTGAACGCCAGTGGCGCTCACCGCGGGCACTCAGGCCTCTGAGGGCGCGCCCGCGCGCTTCGGATAAATGACGACGCGCCGGAACATGCCCTCGCCCTCGGACTCGGTCGTGACACCGCTGTGCTCGGCCAGCGTGACGTGAATGATCCGTCGATCGTGAGGATTCATCGGTTCGACGGGGACGGGACGTCCCGTTTTCATTACCTTTTCAGCCAGACGCGTCGCCAGGTCTGCCAGCGAGTCTTCTCGCCGCCCGCGGTAGCCCTCCGCGTCGACGACGATGCCAGGCCCGTCGTGAGGCTTCTTGCTGACGATGCGATTGATCACATATTGCAACGCGTCAAGCGTCGAGCCCTTCTTGCCGATGACGAGCCCCGACTCGGCGCCGTGAGCGTCCAGGATGACGCGTTCCCCGTCGTCGAAGGCGCTCACCTCGGCCTCGATGCCCATTCGGTCCAGGATCTCTCGCAGGACCTTCGCTGCGGTTTCACGACGCTCGGCGAGTGCATTGGGGTCAGCGGACATGCTCGGTCTCTCCTGGTTTAGCGGCACTCGGGGACGGTACCCGTTCAGAACGTGAAGCTGGCGATGGGCACGGGCAGCGCCGGCGGCGTCGAATCCGCTTCACCTTGGCGTTGAGCCTCCGCGGGGTGGGCATCGCCGGAGCGCGCCTCCCCGGTACGGCTCTCCGTCGAGCGGCCGACCAGAGGCGGTGGGCTGCGAGTCGGCGTCGCGCGCTGGAGCTGCTCGACGTCGGAGGTCAGCCCCTTTCCGCCGATTGCCGTCGGGACGACCCGCACGGATGGCGCCGCCACCGGCTTCGTCACGGGCTTCGCGTCGACCTTCGCTGAGGCCTTCTTCGGGGAGGCCTTCTTCGCGGACGCCTTCTTCGCGGACGCCTTCTTCGCGGGAGGCTTCTTCGCCGAGGCCTTTTTGGCCCGCTTGGGGGACGACTTTCTCGCCGCCTTAGCGCCCACGACTTTCGCGCGCGCCTTGGGCGATCGAGCAGGCTTTCGCGCCGTCTTAGAGGCCTTCTTGGAGCCCTTCTTGCCGTTCTTGGCGAGCGTGCGTGACTTTGTCGCCTTGGGCATGGGCGTTCACGCTAATGTCTACGAGGCCTTTCTGTCAAACGGAACGGACTCGCTGATGCCGAAGCTCCTCGTTTCATCATCGGACCCGCTCGAGGAGGTCGTCGATCTCCTGGTCGTGACGTGCGCCGAACGCGACACTGCCGAGGACCCGCTCGTCGCGGCGCTGGACCGCGCGCTCGAGGGCGCTCTTCGCCAGGCCATCGCCGACGAGCGCTTCGTCGGCAAGCCTGGTCAGGTCGTCTCGCTGCAAACGCTCGGTCGCCTGCCCGCCAAGCGCGTCGCGCTGCTCGGCCGCGGCGCGGGCACTCTGTCTCCTCGCGACCTGCGCGCGCTCGGTGGGCGCGCCAGCCGGCTCGCGAGAACGACCGGCGCGCGGAGCGCCGCGCTCGTCGCGCCTGCCGCGAGCGCGACGCCGGCCGATCTCGAGGCGCTCGCCGAGGGGGCCACGCTCGGTCTATACCAGTTCGCGAAATATCTCAAAGGCGAGCGCGCCGCTCCCGCCGCCCTCGAGCGGCTCACGTTGCTCGCCTCGGCTCCCGACGAAGCGGCCACCGCGGCGGCGCTCGAACGGGCGGCTTCCACGGCGCGCGCCGTCGCCCGCGCGCGTGACCTCGTCAACGAGCCCGCGGGAATGCTCACGCCATCGCGACTCGCCACGATCGCCGGCGAGTGGGCCCGCGGGGCCTCCGTGTCGATCGAGGTCCTCGATCGAGGGGCGTGTCGCGGGCTCGGCATGGGCCTCTACCTCGCGGTCGCTCAAGGCAGCGCCGAAGAGCCGCGCTTCATACACCTCTCGTGGAAACCGGCGGGCGCGCGCCGCCGCGTCGTGCTCGTGGGCAAGGGCGTGACGTTCGATTCGGGCGGGCTCTCCCTCAAGACCAACGACGGCATGCTCGATATGAAGACCGACATGGCCGGCGCAGCCGCCGCGCTCGCGGCCACGATCGCCGTCGCCGAAGAGAAGCTGCCCATCGAGGTCCACGCGCTCGCGGCGTGCACGGAGAACATGCCCTCGGGCTCGTCGTACAAGCTCGGGGACGTCCTCACGTCAATGGCGGGCAAGACCGTCGAGATCAACAACACGGACGCCGAGGGCCGTCTGACGCTGGCGGACGCGCTCACCTTCGGGCTGCGGCTCGCGCCCGACGCGATCATCGACATCGCGACGCTCACGGGCGCTTGTGTCGTCGCGCTCGGCCCGCACGTCGCGGGCGTCATGAGCAACGACGAGGCGCTCGCCGGCGAGTGGCTCACGGCGGCCGCGAGCGCGGGCGAGGACATGTGGCGGCTGCCCCTGCCCGCCCGTCTCGTCGAACAGCTCAAGTCGGAGATCGCCGACATGAAAAACACGGGCGAGCGCTGGGGCGGCGCGCTCACGGCCGGCCTCTTCCTCAAGGAATTCGTGGGCGAGACGCCGTGGGTTCACGTCGACATCGCCGGACCGTCGAGCGCCGAAAAGGAGCACGCTCACGTCGCGAAAGGCGGCACCGGCTTCGCCGTCGGGACGGTGCTCGCGTTCTTGCGCCGCGCCGCATTCGCGGCGGCTCGTTCGTAACTGTTTGCTTTCGTTCGTAAAGATGCGCCCATAAATCGCGCCGTCACAAAGCTGTCGCGCGGCGATCGGCCCGGATTTTGCGTTGAATTAGGGCCCTTCGCGTGATAAGGTTCGCGTGCTTTGAAAACCGCCTTTATCAAGGAGCAAGCGTAACAATGGAGCCAACTTTCAGGGTGGGAGACTTAGCGGTCTATCCGGCCCATGGCGTTGCCCAGGTCGTCGGGATCGAGACACGCGAGATCTCGGGGAACAAGCAGACTTTTTACATCCTCAAGATCCTCGAGAACGGGATGAAGATCATGATCCCGACGCGCAACGCCGGCGCCGTCGGCCTGCGCGAGCTCATCCGCGCCGACGAGGTGGACGAGGTCTTCGAGATCCTCAAGAGCCGCGAGGTCGCGGTCGAGGGTCAGACGTGGAACCGTCGTTACCGCGAGTACATGGAGAAGATCAAGACGGGATCCGTCTTCGAGATCGCTGAGGTCCTCCGTGACCTGCAGCGGCTCAAGGGCGACAAGGAGCTGTCGTTCGGCGAGCGCAAGATGCTCGACACGGCGCGCACGCTCCTCATCAAGGAGATCGCCGTCGCGACGAAGTCGAAGGAAGTGAAGATCGAGGAGAAGCTCGATCGGATCTTCGCCTGCTGAGAGGGTCTTTCTGCCCCGATCCCCGACCCCGGCCCGGACGCCCGCGCCGGGTTTTTTTCGTTCTTAGGCTCGCAACCTGACGGCGGCGCCGCCGAGACCTCTTCGTCTCGTCCCCAATCGGACGCCACGAAAAAGGAGCTCGTCATGCCCACACCCGCCGCCGCCATCTCCAATCGCACCGTCTCGTCGGTTCGTCCGAGGAACGACCATGCAATCGATTCTCGGGCTTGACCAGGAAGCCCTCGATCCGGTCATGGCCACCGCCTACCTGCTCTATCAATCGGGCGCTACGCCGAGATCGACGTCCTTTGCCGCGGGCTCATCGCGGCCGACCATACCTACTGGTGGTCGTAGCAGGCGCGCATGACCACATCTCCGAGATGAACAAGATGATGACGTCGATGATGGAGGCCATGCACCAGAAGAAGATGGGCGTCATCGAGAACCTCCGCGCCTGAGCGATGCACTGCCAAGTCGAGCTCAGGACGGCTGTGTCGGCCTAAGCCTAAGCGAGCGCCGAGGGCGCGGGACCCTCTCCAGGGTCCCGACTCTAAACGTCGAGGTTGCGGACGTTGAGGGCGTTGTTCTCGATGAATGCGCGGCGGGGCTCGACCAGATCGCCCATGAGCGTCGAGAACAAACGGTCGGCCTCGTAGGCGTCCTCGACGCGAACCTGGAGCAGCGTGCGCCGCGCCGGATCCATCGTCGTCTCCCAGAGCTGCTCCGGGTTCATCTCGCCGAGGCCCTTGTATCGCTGGATGGCGAGACCCTTCTTGCCGACCTCGTTGACGCGATCGGCGAGCTCCTCGAGGCGCGCGAACTCGATGATCTCCGCGCCGTTCTCGAGGAAGTAAGGCGCGTCGCCCAGTACGGCGAGATCGTTGTAGACTGCCACGAGATCCGTGAACTCCGGCGAATCCATGAACTCGAAGTCGATCGTCGTCGGCTTGCGCACGCCCGCGGTGCGGGCCGGCGCCTCGAGCTTGAAGCCGCCGTGCTCGCTGTCGGGCGCCACCTTGAGCACGAGGTCCGACAGCTCGGGCGCGTACTGATCGAAGTATTTCTGCAGGCGCTGGAGGGCCGCCACGATGGCCTTCTGTTCGCGCAGATCGTTCTTCGTGAGCTTGGCGAACTTGACGATCCCGTCGACGATGCGGGAATCGCACTTGCGGTCCATGACGGCGAGCAGGCGGCGGTACTTGGCAGCCTGGCGAGAGAGATGGCGCAGCTGCTGTCCCGTGATCCCCGCGGGCTGGCCCGGCGCGCGCAGCTTCAAGTTCTCGGCCGCGCTCTCGAGCAGATAGTCCTCGAGCGCCGTCTCGTTCTTGAGATAGAGTTCCTTCTTGCCCTTCTTCACCCGGTAAAGAGGCGGCTGCGCGATGTAGAGATAGCCGCGGTCGACCACCTCGGCGAAGTGCCGGTAGAAGAACGTCAGGAGCAACGTCCGGATGTGACTGCCGTCGACGTCGGCGTCCGTCATGATGATGATTCTGTGGTAGCGGATCTTGTCGACGTTCTTTTCGTCGGCGACGCCGCAGCCGAGCGCCGTAATCAGCGTCACGATCTCCTGTGACGAGAGCATCTTCTCGAGGCGCGCCTTCTCGACGTTGAGGATCTTGCCGCGCAGCGGGAGGATCGCCTGGTCCTTGCGGTTGCGGCCCTGCTTCGCGGAGCCGCCGGCGCTGTCACCCTCGACGATGTAGATCTCGGCGAGCGCCGGGTCACGCTCTTGGCAGTCAGCGAGCTTGCCCGGCAACGACGACGAGTCGAGGGCGCCCTTGCGCTGCACCATCTCGCGCGCCTTGCGGGCGGCATCGCGCGCGCGTGCCGCGAGCACGGCCTTCTCGATGATTTGCTTGGCCTCGCGCGGGTGCTCCTCGAGGAAGCGCCCGAGCTTCTCGTTGACGATGCGCTCGACGATGCCCTTGACCTCGGACGAGACGAGCTTGTCCTTGGGCTGGTTGCTGAACTTCGGGTCCGGGTGCTTGATCGAGACGATGGCCGTCAGGCCTTCGCTGATGTCGTCGCCGCTCAGGCCAGCCTTGAGGTCCTTGAGCAAGCCCGCGGCCTGCGCGTAGGCGTTCACCGTGCGCGTGAGCGCCGCGCGGAAGCCCGTGAGGTGCGTGCCGCCGTCCTTGTTTTTGATGTTGTTCGTGAAGCAGTAGACCGCCTCCTGGTACGAGTCGTTCCACTGCAGCGCGATGTCGACCTGCGTGCCGTCCACCTCGCCCACGACGGCGATGGGCTTGTCATGAATCGTCGTCTTCGAGGTGTTGAGGTCGGCCACGAACTGCGCGATGCCGCCCGAGAAGTTGAACTCGTGCGCCTTGTCGGCGCGCTCGTCGCGGATCGTGATGACGAGGCCGCGGTTCAGGTACGACAGCTCCTTGAGGCGCTGCGTGAGGATCTCGAAACTGAACTCGGTGCCCTTGAAGACCTCGGGGTCGGGCTTGAAGGTCACCTTCGTGCCCGTCTTCTTCGACTCGCCGATGGCCTTGATGGGCATGACGGCGTCGCCGCGGCGGTACTCCTGGTAGTAGGTCTTGCCGTCGCGCTTGATCTCGAGCTTCAGCCACTCCGACAACGCGTTGACGACCGACACGCCCACCCCGTGGAGGCCGCCCGAGACCTTGTAGTTCGAGTGGTTGAACTTGCCGCCCGCGTGCAAGACGGTCATGACCACCTCGGCCGTCGGGCGCTTCTCCGTCGGGTGCTCGCCCACGGGAATGCCGCGGCCGTTGTCCTCGACGGAGCACGATCCGTCGAAGTGAATGGCGACGTCGACGCGATCGCAAAAACCGGCGAGCGCCTCGTCGACGGAGTTGTCGACGACCTCGTACACCATGTGGTGCAGACCGGTGCCGTCGTCGGTGTCTCCGATGTACATCCCGGGGCGCTTGCGCACCGCCTCGAGGCCCTTGAGGACCTGGATGCTCTCTTCGTTGTATTCGTTCGCGGGTGGCGTCGTCACGGCGGAATTCTGGCTGTCCTTGTGAGGCCCGCCGCCCGGAGGATCGACCGTCGTGGTCATCGTTTTTGCCAGGGGATCCGGATGGGACGGGGAAACCTCGGGAGCTCATAAAGCTCAAAGGTTCCAATTACCTAGCATGCGGACCCCGGGTCTGTAAAGGGAATAGTCACGCCTCCTTGGGCGACGACGCGGCCCTGCGTGACGTGAAAGTCCACGCGCTCGGCGAGAGGCGAGACGACCTGCCGCTCGGTGACCGAAATCAGGGTCTGACAAGCCAGTCCGCCGACCATGTCGAAGAGGAACTTGCGGCGCGTCGGATCGAGCTCGCTCGGGACGTCGTCGAGGAGCAGCACGGGGACGTCGGCGCGGCGCGCTTCGACGTTCGCGAGCTCCGCGAGCTTGAGGGAGAGCACGAGCGAGCGCAGCTGCCCCTGGGACGCGTGCTCGCGCGCGAGGCGGCCCGCGAGCACGATCTCGAGATCGTCGGTGTGCGGTCCTGCGCTCGTGAAGCGCCGGCGCTCGTCGAGGGCGCGCTGGGCCCGGAGGCCCGCGAGCAGCGCCGCCTGGATGGCGGGCTCGTCGGGCGCGGCGTCCACGGCGGGCGCGCTCCGGTAGCGGAGCTCGACGGGCAGGTCGCCGTGCAACGCATGGAACAGCTCACGCATGCGCGGCGCGAGGTCGGCCACGAGGGCGCGGCGGCGCAGGACGACGCGTGCGCCCGTGCGCGCGAGCTCCTCGTCGTAGGCGTCGAGGAGCACGGCGTCCACAGGGCCGCGCCTCAGGAGGTGGTTGCGGCTCTTGACGACCTTCTGGAAGGCGCTCGCCTCGCGGTAGTAGCCGCGCTCGACGTTGAACACCGCGAGATCGAGGAACCGGCGCCGCGCCGCCGGAGCCGCCCGCGGTAAGAGCAGGTCCTCGGGCACGAAGAGGACGACGCTCACGGCCCCGAAGACGGCCGCCGCGCCGCGCACGTGCTTGCCATCGAGTGTGACCGCCCGCCCTTCGGCCCCGAGCGTGATGTCAACCTTCCGGTCGAGCCCCCGGTGCTCGATCCGCGCCTTGAGCTCGGCGCTGCCTGGCGCGCCCGCCCGAATGAGCTCCTCGGCGTGGCTCGTTCGGAACGAGCGCAAGGTCGCGAGGTAGTAGACCGCCTCGATGAGGTTGGTCTTGCCCTGTCCGTTGTCGCCGAAGAGCACGTTGACCCGGGGCCCGGGCACGAAGCTCAGGGGCTCGAGGTTGCGCCACCCTTGGGCACGGAGCTCTCGAAGCAGCACTTCCTGCGGTCACAACCTCATCGGCATGACCACGCCGACGTAGTCACTGCCATCGGCCGGTCGAACGACGCCCGGGTCGAGCTCACCGGAGAGCTCGAGGCGGACCTCCGAGGACTCGATCTCCGACAGCAAGTCGATGAAGTACCGGGCGTTGAAGCCGATCTGGAGCGGAGCGCCCTTGTACGGCACGTCGATCTCCTCCTTGGCGGCGCCCAGGTCCGGATTGTCGCTCTCGACGCGCAGCTTGCCCTTCTCGAGCGCGAAGCGCACGCCCCAGGTCTTGTCCGACGACATGAGGGCCACGCGCTTGAGCGCGTCGACGAGCGCCATGCGCGAGACCACGACGGCGCGGTCGTTATCCTTTGGGATGACCTGGTCGTAGGGCGGGAACTGGCCGTCGACGAGCTTGACGCAGATACCGACGTCGTCCGCCTTGAGGACGAAGTTGCCCTGGTAGACGCCGATCGCGCAGGGCGCCTCCCGCGTCTCGATGGCGCGCCGGAGCTCGAGCACGCCCTTGCGCGGAATGAGCACGCCCGTCGCGAGCTTGGGCCCGCCCGGCATGGGCTTTCCGACCTTCGACAGCCGGTGGCCGTCGGTCGAGACCATGAGCCCCGTGTTGCCGTCGCTCTCGAACAGCACGCCCGAAAGGTGCTGGCGCGTCTCGTCGAGCGAGACCGAGAAGATCGTTTTCGCGATCATCTCGCGCAACGTCGACGATTCGACCTTGAACGTCTCCGCCTCCTGCAAGCTCGGCAGCTTGGGATAGTCGCGGTCGGCCATGCCGACGACGCGGAACTCGACCTTTCCGGAACGGATCTCGGCCCAGTTCTGGTCGGTGCCGCGCACGCGCACCTCGTCTTCCGGCAAGCCTTTGACGATCTCGAAGAGCTGACGGGCCGAAACGGTGAGCCCGCCCTCCTTCTCGACCTTCGCCGCCAGCGACACGGTCGTCGTCACGGACAGATCCGTCGCCGCGCAGAGCACCTTGCCCTTGCCCTCCGTCCGGAGCAGGACGTTCGCGAGGATGGGAAGCGTGCTCTTGCGATCGGCAATGCCCGAGGCCAAGTAGAGTCCCCTCAGGAACTCATTCTTTTGGATCGTGAACTCCATCCCGTCTCCTTGTGTCTCACCGGCCCCGTCT
>DATKFB010000576.1:0-8848 GCA_035544435.1 Polyangia bacterium | reverse complement strand
CGGTCGGCCGCGAACCGCGGCGTCACGGGCACGCCTCCCTGCGCCGAGACGCCCGCCCAGCGCACCGGCATCGCCGTGACCGCCAGGCCGTCGAAGGCGAGGTTGCGCCCGGCGCCCGACATGAGGAGCTGACGTCCGAGGCGCACGACCACGCGGCGGTGCAGGAGCTTGCCTTCGGCAAACGCGACGTCGAGATCGCCGAAGCCGCGCTTGCCCTCCTCGCGGTCGGCGAGCTCGATCGCGCCCCATCCCGAGATGACGACGTTCATGTCGTCGACGCCCGGCACGCGCAGGCCCGTCGCGCGCACCGAGACGAGCTCGTAAGCGGGGACGGTCGTGTGCACGACGCCGTCGCGGGGATCGGCGCGCCCATCGACGAGCGTCGTCGACGACGCGTCGAGCACCTCGGCGCGCGCCCGTACGCCCCACGTCGCGAGGAGGGTCGCCGCCGCGACGGCGGGCCAGGCACGCGCGCGCGCCGCCGGCTCACGGCGCGACATCGAGGACTCCGTTCATGTGGGCGCTCGTCTCGGCACCAGGCGGCCCCGAGAGGATGATGTCGCCCGCGGGATCGACCGTGCGCGGGTGGCAGGACGCGCAGTCGGTGCGGGCCATCGTGGGCAGGTGCGGCGAGAACGCGGGCGGCAGGCCGTGGCACGCTGAGCCGCACGCGAGGCCGCCCGTCGCCGTCCACACGGGCGCGCGATCGACGCCCGCGGTGGTGTCCGCGGCGAGCGTCGCGCCGCCGCCGTGGCAGTAGACGCTCGCGCAGGTCGCCGTGTCGTGGTCCCACGCGGGGTGCGCGCCGTCGGTCGACGCGAGCACGCCCACGGTCGGATCGGCCGGGAACACTTCGGCCGGGTACAGATCCTCGCCGGCCTCGTGACCACCGAGGTGGCCGGGGTCCGAGACGGCCGTCGGCACCTTGTGGCACTCGTCGCAGGCGATGGGCCCGCGCAGGTTCGACGTCCCCCGCAGGTGCGCCGCGTGCGCGCCCACGCCGAGCGCCGACGGCGACGTCTCGCCCGAGAGATCGGGCGGCGGCGCGGGGCTCGCCATCGTGCCGTGGCAGCCGGCGCACTTCATCGCGGGGCTCGCGAGCTCGACCTGTCCGTCGACGTGCAGGTCGGGCGCGGTGATCTTCTGGTCGCGATCGATGACGGCCGGGTGGCACGACGCGCACTTGTCGCTATTGAGGTGGTTGGGCGGCAGGCCGTGGCACGTCCCGCAGTCGGCCTGGCCCGTCTCCGGCTTGCTCCACGTCGGGTGGACGTTCGTCGCGGCGCTGTCGGCGAAGACGGCGCCGTGGCAGTAGACGTCGGAGCACGTCTGCGTCGTGGGGTCGTAGCTCGGGTGCGCGGCGCGCTTGCCGCCCGGAGGCGTCAGCGCCGCCATCGCGCCAAGCGTGACCTCGGCGGGCGGCGGATCGAGCGTGCCGTCGGCGAGGAAGATGTGCCCGACGTCGGTGTACGCCTTCGGTTTGATGTGGCACTCGGAGCAGTCGAACGTCTTGCCGAGCGGACCATCGCCGAGGTGGTGCCCGTGCGACCCGCTCTTGGCGATGTCGCCGTGGCAGGTCGAGCAGTCCGTGGGCCCCTTCGCGTGGCAGCTCAGGCATGAGACGTTCGACGTGCCGCCCGAATAGTCGGTGCCGTGACACTTCTGGCATTTCCCGAAGTCGTAGTTCTCGGCGCGCAGCAGGTCGCCGTGGAAGTCCGGCGACGCGGGATCGAGGATGCCGGCGCGGTGAACAGACCCCTGTACGAACGACAGACCGCAGTCCACGACCCAGCTCTTCACCTCGGCGTACGCCGCCGTGAACCGCGCATGGGTCGCGTCGGCCGTCGCGGGATCGAGCACGGTCACGAGCCGCGAGCTCGCGTCTCCCGCGACCGCGTCGGGCACGGCGTCGCTGCCGGCGCCGAGCACGCCGAGGTAAGTGTCCGTGCTGTACATGCCCGCGGGGGTCGCGCCCGTGTGGCAGCTCGCGCACTCGGACGCGAACAGCGGTCCGATCTGATCCTTCCAGCTCACGCAGCGCGAGCCGTCGACGATGGGCCGCGCCTTCGCGCACGCGCCCGCGAAGACGAGCAGCAACAGGAGCGAGGCGACGAGCGCCTCGTTCCTGTCACCGCTCGAGGCGCCCGTCACGCGAATGCTCCCGCGCTCCACTCGTCGCTATTTCTTGAACGTCTTGACGTAGGCGACGAGGGCGTCGACGTCCTCGGGCTTGATCTTGTCCTTGTACGGCTCCATCTCCTGGACCTTGCCGTCCTTGACCTGCTTGAGCCCGTTCGTAATGGCGTCCTTCGCTTTGGCGTCCGTGACGTCCTTCCAGAAGGTGGCGGTCGTCATGTCGCGAACCCCCATCTTCTTGCCCTGCTCGGTGGCGCCTTTGCCGTCCTCGCCGTGACACGACGAACACTTCGCCTTCCACGTGCGCAGGATCTTCTTGTCGACCTCGGCGCGCGCCGATCCCTGGAGGGCCGTGCCCATGAAGGCGGCCACGAGGGCCGCGACGGTGAGAAAGCTCGAGACTCGGTTCATCTGTCACTCCTTTTTGATTTTGGGGAAACTCAGAGGTGCAAGAGCGGCCGGAGCTCGTCGGGGAGATCCTCGGGCAGCTCGTCCTTCGCGACGACCTCGTGGCAGGATTCGCACTTCGAGGAGAGCTCCTCGCCGTCGGCCGTGTGGTGGTCGCCCGCGTGGCAGCGGAAGCACTCGGCCTTGGTCGCTCCCGGATCGGGACCGCCGTGGCCGATCTGGCTCGGATATCCGTTCCAGGTGAGGTTCATGCCCGGGTAGACGTTGCGCAGGTACAGCGCCGAGAGGACGCCCGCGGCGTCGTCGAGCTTCCCGCCGGGCGGCTTCTGGGCGGCGTGGTCGCGGTCGTAACCGTCGCCGAGGGCCTTGCGAAAATAGTCGGCGGCCTGCTCGCGCGCCGGCGCGCCCGCCTTGAGGGCGCCGAGGCCCTCCTGATAGAGCCACGGCACCTTGCGATCGAGCCGGCCGTCGGCGAGGGCGCGGCTCAGCGCCTGCTCGGGCGTGCCGTCGTAGACGTGCGTCGCGCGGTTGTGACAATCGGTGCAGTCCATGGTGCGCGTGCCGATGACCGGGCCGGTGATCTCCTTGGACGGCAGCCACTCCTTGACGACCTTCCCGCCGTCGAGCTTCTGGATCTTGCCGATGCGCTCGCGCTTGGCGTCGAGGAGCTCGTAGCGGATCTGATAGCGCGTGCTCGCGTGAAAGTGGATGCCGCTCCACGTGCCCGTGCGCGCGTTCTGCCCGCCGAGGTGGAGCATCATCGCCGTCACCTGCGGCGTGTTGGCCTCGTCGGGTTTGAAGTGGACGCGGAAAGCGAGGCGCGTGCCGCTGTCCCGGTCCGTTCGGTGACAGTTGCCGCAGGTCTCGCCCGCCCGCCGCAGGTTGTGCACCGGCGTGTCGATGGGCCGGTGAAAGCGCCCCGTGACGACCCCCCAGACCTGGTGCAGCCCGTTGAGCTTGGCCTTGACGAGCGACTCGGCGCCGCCGCCGATGTGACACTCGACGCACGCGACGTGGCTGTGGGGCGAGGTCTTGTAGGCATCGTACTCCGGCTGCATCACCGAGTGACAGGCGTTGCCGCAGAACTTCGGCGTGTCCATGAACGTGGCGGCGCGGTAGGTGACCGCCGAGAAGATGAAGACGTTGAGGACGGTCATGAGCAGCACGAGCGCCACGCGCCGCCGAACGATCTCGCCCTCCATAGCGCGGCCGAACGCCGCCAGCACCGAGTCGGACTGCGCGGCGGGACGACGGCGCTCGAAGGCGAGGCCGAGTGGAATCAGCACCAACCCGAGCCCGAAGAGCCCAGGGATGACGAGGAAGAGGATGGCCGCGGCGTAGGTATTGAGCCCCGCCGACGTCAGGTCGATGGCCAACGCCGCCACGATCGTGACGGCGGAGATCGACGCGATCACCGTGCCGAGGAGCGTGATCCAATTGCTCCATAACTGGGGTAGGAACGCGATCAGCCAGCGATACGGCCTAAGCATCGTCGCCCCTGCCGCCCGTCCCCGCAGGGCTCGCGTATGCGCGCGCGCGCCGCGCAGATCTTGCGCGAATTTGCCGGGGGTGCTCCATTGGCGTCACCCTATTTCACGTGGCGTGCCACGCGGCCCAGGCTTTCCCCGAGGGGGATGTCGGGGAATACCGAGCCTCCGCGCCGAACCCGCCACCACCGTCTCGATCGCTCCCGATGCCTCTGGCCATGCAACCCACCCTCGTAGATTTCGCGCGTGCCTCCGCCGGGTGGATGGTCCGGCTTCGACGCGCGCTTGTCAATCTGCGTGGCGCCGTCGAGCAGAGCTATCTCGGCGTCGAACCGACCTATTCGGCCAGGCCGACCTCGGGCGCGTCGCGTTCGACTCGAGCCTGGCCCGCGGAGTTCAACAGGACCGCGTCGGCGTCCTCTTTGGGCCGCACGACGAGGACATCGCACCAGGCGGCACGAACGACGGCGTCGGCGACGCTCTCGGCGACGAGGTCATCCATCGCGGTCCGCTTCCATGAGCCGAGGACGATGAGATCGGATCCTTGCTACGCCGCGGCGTCCACGATGACGTCCTTCGGATCGCCGGGCTTGACGAGAAGGTTCGAGGCGACCCCGGCCTCGGCGTGCGGCCGAGGAACTCGTCCAGCTGGGCTCGCATCTCTTGCGCGTAGTCTTTCCACACGAAGTCCAGCGGAAGATCGTCGTCGGGCGCGCCGTGCGCATTGAAGACGTCGATAGGCACCAATGATGTCGATAGGCACCAATGATGACGAAGGGAAGGATGGCGAAGAAGAGCTCCATGCCGACGTCAACAGCGAGTGCTTCGTTCGCTGCGCGTACGAGGGGACGCTCTTCATGATCCACGGCGCGGGTCCTTCGCCCCGGTGCTGTCCGTCGGTGTCGGGAGACTGGCTCGGCCCGGAGAGAGCGTCTCGCGGGCGCCCGCCCATCGCGGCGGCGGCTCGCCGTTGCAAACGGTGGGCACGGAATCGACTCGAGAGCCGAGGTTGCAACACAACGAGACAGGACATTGCAATCTGCGCTCCAGCTCCACGGTTCCCGACGATGGCGTTGGGTCGCTCCTTCCGAGCCGGTCCCATCGCGCAGATTCGGCGCGTGCACGGCGCGGGCGGTGCAGCGCCTGCGCTCCCGAGGCGCGGAGAATGCCCCGCGCCCCCGCCGACTGGTCGCGGAATGACCGTTTGCCGAGGCAGCCCATGGAATCGACTTTCGCGAGCACCTTCCACGAAAGGCGCCTAGCGCGCATGATGGACAGAGCTGTGGAGATCACCCCGCGATGGTCCTCACTCGCGGTCCCCGCGGCGATCGTGCTGTTCGTGGCGAGTCGCCTTTTCCTGCTCTATGGGTTCACCCCGCGCTCTAGCGATCTGTCTCTCTACGCCACGTACGCCTTGCAAGACTCGCTCGCGCGCGAAGGAGGCCAGACGCTCTACCAATTCCGGGCAGAAGTCTACGAGCGCTCCGCGGCGGAGGCGGCGCGCGGCCTTCGCGAGCCCACCGTCGAGGGGAGCGACGTCATCGAGTATCCGCCGCTGGCTCTCGGCGTCGTGCTCCTACCGGATGCGCTCACGGTGCTCGCGCGAGATCCCACGTTCTACGAGAGCTACGCGGCGGGTTTCCGCCTGCTCATGGCGTCACTCGACGGAGTCGCCTTCGTCCTCGTCTGGTGGGTCGCGTCCCGCCTGTTCTCGCAGGAGGGTCCCTGGCGGCGCGCGCTGCGCCTCACCGTCTACACGGTGAGCGGATTTCTACTCGGGCACGTGCTCTACGATCGATTGGACATCGTCGTGACGCTCGCGATGCTCGCGACCATGGCTCTTCTGCTCATGGCGCGACGCACGGGATGGTTCCTGGCCGCCTTGGCAGTCGCCGTTCACATGAAGGTCGTCCCGATCTTGTTGGCGCCGCTGTTCATCGTCGCCTCGTTGGACGCCTCGCTCGTCGAACGAACCTCGCGGGCGAAGGCGACGCTCGCGCTCGTCGGACAGGCGGCGGTGCGGCTCAGCGGCCTCGCCCTCGGCCTCGCGCTCTTGTACGCGCCGTTCCGCGCGGCGTGGGGTCCTCGGTGTCTCGATTTCCTGCGCTATCACGCGCAGCGCGGGATTGAGGTCGAGTCCTCCTTTGCCTCGGTACTCTTCGTGCTCGCGTCTTTCGGTCTGCCGACGCGGCTCGTGGTTCAGTACGGCGCGACCGACGTGCTGTCGCCGCTGTCGAATCTGTTCAGTCGCCTGTCGCCCGTGCTCGTCGCGACCGCCGTCGGAAGCTTGACGCTCGCGTTCGCGCGGCGCGCGTTGAGCCGCGGTGGCGCGCCCGACGAGGTCGCGGCCGCTGACCCGCGCGCCGGTGTGCTTGCGTGCCGCGATCCGGGTGCCGTGGTCGCCTACACGCTCGCGACGCTGCTCGGGGCGCTGATGACGAGCAAGGTCCTCTCCGCGCAATACCTGATCTGGCTCGCGCCGTTCGTGGCGCTCTGTCCGCTCGAGGGCCGGGCGCGCCACGTCGTGTTCATTGTCTATGTCGCGATCTGCCTGCTGACGGCGCTCATCTTCCCTTACTTCTACTTCGGACACATCGCAGGGATGGTTCCGGCTTCCGTGGCTGGCGGCGTCCCGTCGAATTACCGAGGTCCCACGTTGCTCGGGAAGCTGCTGCTCTTCGGACGCAACGGCCTGCTCCTCGCGCTCTCCGTCGTCGTCGTCGCATCGCTCTGCCGCGGCGCAAGACCGTTCGTCCGACCGGACGGACTGGATTGAAGACCGTGACCTACGACGAGTCTGCGCCGTGGCAACGTCCTCGTGGCCATCGGACCTTTTTGTCCCCTGCACAGTAAGCTAGAGTCAGGCGGATACGCCAAGCATGGAGAGGCCACGGATCGCGCTTAAACTACTACAATCACTATCAAACGCTGGAGTGGCGAAACGGTATACGCAGCGGACTCAAAATTCTAAATTGCCGTGGTTGCTCCTGGTAGCCACCAGACATCACGAGCGCCAATTACAGCCGTATTTACAGCATGTTATAGCGGGTCATGGGCTGACGGCTGCTGCTCCTGGTAGTTGGGAACGATCACGAGAGCGGGTCCATAAGCTACACTCAAGCTACAATGAAGAGCGGCGGACTTTCAGTCCGCCGCTCTGTAGCTTGACTGTAGCTTGAGCGGATGAACTGCTCCCTCCCCACGGGTGGTCTGCCGACCCAAGATGGAAACGCCGACCACGAACCGCATCCGGCCGGGCTGCGTTGCGCGAGGCATCGCTCACCGAAAGCCAGCGGTCGCCCGAGACCTTTCTGCGATGCGCCCGCTCGAGACGCGGGCGAGTTCCAGCAGCCCGTCGCGAAAATCGAGCTGCTCAACGGAGACTATCCTCGGGTCATCGCAATGTCGTACCGGCTTTCAGCACCTGCGGTTCGCCCAGAAGCTGGCAGGCACGCCGGGCGCCCGGCAGCGCCGACGGCGTGGAAGGATAGCTACGGAGCTGGGGATAGTCGCTATAATACCTCTCATGCGGCTGCCCTTCGACCGGGCGCGCCTGACGGCGCGGAACGAGCTCGATCGGCAAGATGCATGGCGCCGCGCGCGTCAGCGATCTCCGGCGGAGCGCCTTCGCGCCGAGGTCGAGCTGTCGGACCTGGTCACGGAGCTCCGGGCGGTTCCAACGACCCAGCGCGCGCGCCGTTTCGTGCTGGCAGCCAAGTCGCGGCTCTGGGTCGCGCCTCTCAAGACCATTGGCCAAGCCCGACCGCGGCGTTAGGAAGGCGCTCGCGGACGCGACCGCGCTGCTCGACGAGCTGGGTCTGCGGTACGCGGTCGTTGGCGGTCTGGCCGTGGGGGTCTGGGGTGTGAGCCGCTCGACGGATGACGTCGACATCTTCGTCGAGCTTCCGGTCGCGCGCCGAGCCGCGCTGCGACGCGCTCTCGTGACGAAAGGGTTCCATGTTCCGGCGATGACCGAAGAGCTGGCCGAGTTCGGCGTCTTCAGGTCACGCTCCGGCGAGGAGACCTTCCTGGACCTGTTCGACGCGGTTGGCCCGCTTGGCGAAGCCGTCATCTCGCGGCGCCGACAGGTCCGGCTCGGACGGAAGCGTCTCTGGTTCGTTGCTCCCGAGGACTTGGTGGTTCTAAAGGCCTTCTCGGAGCGCGAGCGGGATTTCGAGGATCTTGCGGCTCTCCTCGCGACGAAGCAGGACCTCGATCTCGATTACGTACAGAAGTGGGCCGCGCGGCTCGATCAGAGCTTGGGGACCGACGACGTATCGCGGCGCCTGAAAAGGGCCACGGCATCTGTGCGGAGACCGCGGCGCCCCTCTCTCCGTTCGAGACCGTAGAACCGCAGGCGGACTTCTCCTGTTGCATGCGTCGTCGTTGACTCCGCCGCCCACGACGGCCGATCAGACGACCCAAGCGGGAACACCAAATGAGCTGATCGCGTTGGCGTCGGGCGAACGGCACGTGTCAAGGGAGCGGAACAGTCCGAACGGATCGGGTCAAGAAGTCGGGATCGCAGGCAAAGCAACCGCAGATACTGACGCAGGGGCCGCCGGCGCTCGACCGGCCACGTCTACAGACCTCGGGTGTGACATCACCGCTATTGTCGTTGCGCCTCGCCGAGTGGCTCAGGCGGGCGAGAGGCCGCACAATAGGGACGTGGTCGGCGCACGGAGATGGATCAAGCGAGCGTTGCTCGGTGTCCTTGCGTTGGGTGCTACCGTCGGCTGTGCTGGCCGACCATTGTCCAAGCCGGACGGCAACACAGGGGCGTCGGGCGTCGGGGGCGTTCTCGGCGCCGCGGGCGG
>DATKFB010000575.1:0-2013 GCA_035544435.1 Polyangia bacterium | reverse complement strand
GGAGGCCGCACCTGCCTCGACGCGAGCACGAGCGCGAGTGCGGCCGCGACGCCCACGGCGCCGCAGGCCGCGAGCCATCCGCGAAGGCGCGCGCGAGGCCGCCCGAGCCGCGCCTCGATGCGCCGCCACTGTCGCGAGACGTCGATCTCCGACGTCGCGTCTACCATGTGCTCGCCGAGCGGACGCTCCGGACGGGTCATCCCTGCACCTCCCAGGCGCCGCGCTCCGCCGCGAGCGCCCGATCCGCCTGAGCGAGCCAGCGCTTCACGCTGGCCAGCGAAGCGCCCATGAGCTGGGCGACCTCGTCGAGCTGGCGCCCTTCGACCCGGCGCAAGACAAGCGCGATCCGCGTCTTCGCCGGCAGGGTTTCAACGATGCGGTAGATCGCTCCGAGCGCCAGCATGGCCTCGAGCGGCGCGGCGGGCGCTATCAGCTCGTCGATCACGATGGGCTGCGACGTGCGCAAGCCGAGCCGACTCATGAGCCGGCGCCTCCGGATGAGGTTGTGTGCCGTGCGAACGGCGATCTCCGCGAGCCAACCGCGAAAGGCCTCGGGCCTGGCGAGGGTCTTCAAGGAGCGGAACGCTCGCAAGAAGGTCTCCTGCACGAGGTCGTCGAGATCCTCTCGGCTGCCGAGCAAGCGAAAGCACAGACGGTTCAGCATGAGCCCGTGCTTCCGGACCAGGGCCTCCTGCGCGTGCAGGTCCTGCGCGCGCGCAGCGGCGACCAGGACCGCGTCAGAGACGCCGTCGGGGTCGGGCCTGGGCAGAACGCGCAACATGGCCTTTCGATAGTACCCCCGGCGCCGTGAAACGGCTCGGGTTCGGCGCGTGAGCCTTTTCGGCCCCCTGAGGTTACTCACCCCCCGCATGCAACTTCAGTCGCCCCGCGGGCACGGCCCAACTCGAGTGTTGACGCAGCGCGGGCGAGCGCCCGGCTTTGTGGGCTTCGCCGCGCTGGTGGCGGGTGCGTGCACGGGGCAGATCGGGACGACGGGAGCCGGTGCTGGTGGCGGCTCCCCGTTGGGGCCGACGGGAACCGGCGCCGTGGGCGGCTCGGTCGTCGCGCCGAAATCCGGGGCCTGCGACGCGAAGCTAGGCTTGGCTCCGCCTCGCCTTTGGCGCCTCAACGATCAGCAATACGTCAACGTCGTTCACGACGTGTTCGGCGCGGGGATCGCCGTGCCGGCGGCCGTCAGCGCGGCCGTCATCGTCGGCGCCGAGGACGCCACGAGCGCGTCGGGCCTCAAGATCGCCGACGAGCCGACGGTTCAGAATTACATGGCGACGGCGAGCGCGACGGCCGCGAGCGCCGTGATCAATCTCGGCGCGCTCCTTCCGTGCGCGAACCCCGACGCGGCCTGCGTCGAGGCTTTCATTCGAACGAAGGTCGCGCGCGCCTTCCGGCGGCCCGTGACCGACGCCGAGGTGCAATCCATGCTCGGCCTCTACCAACTGGGCGCGCAGGACTCTCCCGCGACGGGCGTCTCGACGCTGCTGACGTACGTCCTGCAGGCTCCCGCCTTCTTGTGGCGCGCGGAGCTCGCGGGCTTCGATCCGGCAGTTCCCGCGACGACCCCCAGGCCGCTCGGACCTTTCGAGCTCGCGTCGGCGTTGTCGTTCCTGTTCGTCGACTCGGTCCCCGACGACACGTTGTGGGCGAAGGCGGTGGACGGCTCGATCGCGCGCAGGGACGTCCTCGTCGCGGAGGTCGACCGGCTCATGGCCCTGCCCGCCGTCAAGGCCAACGTCGCGAACAAGGTGGGTGGCTGGCTCTCCGTCCACAAGACCGAGGTCACGGTCAAGGATCCGAAGGTGTTCCCGCAGTTCACGGCGGCGGTTCAAACGGCGCTGACCCGGAGCGTGCAGCTCTTCCTGCAAGACGTCGTCTTCAACGGAACGCTGCTCGACCTCGTGACGTCGGGGAAGATGTATCTCAACCAGGATCTCGCCGCCCTCTACGGCGTCGACGGCGTCACCGGCCCGGCCCTCGTCCCCGTCGACCTGCCCGATC
>DATKFB010000574.1:0-6532 GCA_035544435.1 Polyangia bacterium | reverse complement strand
TCGAGGGCGGCGTCAAGCCGGTGCTGAAGAACGTGGCCGTCGAGCCGGCGGAAGTGGGCGTCTGGGAGCGCTTCAAGGGGTGGCTCGCCGACACGGGCATCAAGCTCGCGTCCGATCGGGTGCCCGAGCGCAACGCTGTCGCGACCGTCGTGCCCATCCGGGGCCGTCTCACGGACCCGGACATCCAGCTTTGGCCCGCGATCTTCGGCGTCCTGCGAAACGCTTTCGTCGAGGGCATCGCTTCGGGCTTCGCCCACTTGCCGCCGCCCGAGGCGCCGCAGAAGGAGGGCGTGCTCTCGCAGGCAAAGCACGCGCTCACGAAGAAGGAAGGTCCGCCCAAGGCGCAGCCCACGGCGCCCGCGAAGGAAGGTGGGAAATGACGACGCGGCTCGTGGTCTTCATCTGCGTCGCGGCGGTTGCGCTGGCGTGTGGCCACGCGCGTACCGTCGGACCGGCGGATACGGCGCGCGTGGGCGATCGGAAGAGCGACGCGGTCGCCGCTGAGGCGCCGGCGAAGAGACCGCCCGCGCAGCGGAGCCGTGACGACGAAGCTTCGGGTGGAGAGGAAGGTGTGCCGCTCGCGACGTCGCCCGGCGGGCTCCTCAGGCCCGGCGCCATCAAGATGATTCAGCAGCGTCTCTCGAGCGCGGGGGCGTTGCCCGAGGAGCGGCAAACGGGCGAGCTGGACGTCGAAACGCGCTCGGCGCTCAGGCGGTTTCAGGAGGCCAATGGCCTCCCCGCGACCGGAGATCCCGACGGGGCGACCGTGGGCAAGCTAGGGCTCAAGGCCAACGACGTCTTCAAGACGGGCGAGGCGTCCGGCAAGTGAGCGACGTCAGGCGTTCGCGGTGGGCGGCGCATCTTGCGCGAACCGGCTGACGACGCTCAGGAGCTCGTCGAGGTTGGGCGGCTTGCGGAGGACAGCGGCCGCGCCGAGGGCGTCGGCGTGCTGCCCCACCTTGGGATTCGCCGAGAAGATCACGACGGGGATCTTGGCGAGGAGGGCATCGCCCGCCTGCTCGGCGCGAAACTGCCAGGCGTCCATGACGGGCAGCATCAGATCGAGCACGATGACGAACGGGTGCGGCGCCGACGAGCGCAGGCGCTCGAGCCCCTCGGCGCCGTTGGACACGGCGATGGTCTCATAGCCCTCGTCGGCCAGGACCTGCTGGACGATCTCGCAGATGTCCCTGTCGTCTTCGATGAGGAGGATGGTTCGGTTCTGCGGCGTAAGTTCGTCTTGGCTATTCATGAGGCATTCCTAGTTGACATGGTTTCATGAGCGTTCACCGGACGTGACGCGAACGGGCTCGAGCGGAGGGGCGGAGGCCGGCGCGTCCTCTTCCCGCGCGCCGGCGGCGGCCGGCCGGGCGGTCAGGCGTGGGACCTCGACCGTGAACGTCGAGCCCTCGCCGGGCGCGCTCTGGACGCGGACGCGTCCGCCGTGCGCCTCGACGATCTGCCGCACGATCCACAGGCCGAGGCCGAAGCCGCCGAAGTGCCGCACCGAGATGAGGCGCTCGAAGCGCTCGAAGATGCGGTCCTGATCCTCGGGCGAGATGCCGACGCCGTGATCGCGGACCCAGACCTCGACGCCGGCCGGCCCGGTCGAGACGCCTATTTCGATGAGCTTGCGCTCTCCGCCGTACTTCATGGCGTTCGACAAGAGATTGCTCACGACCTGATCGAGGCGCAGACGGTCCCAGCGCCCGATGACGGGACCGCCGAGGTCGAGCGTCACCGTGTGATGGCCCCAGTCGAGCTCCTGCTGGAAGCGGCCCACGACCTCACGCACGAGCGCCGCGACGTCGAACTCGGAGATCTCGAGATCGAGACGTCCCACGGTGATGCGGGAGACGTCCAGCAGCTCGTTGATGAGCGTGTCGAGCCGCCCGACCTGTCGGTCCATCGTCTCGAGCTGCGTCGCGAGGCCCTTGGGGATGACGGTCGCGAGGCTCTGGCCCTTGCGCTTGAGGCTCTGGACGCTGAGGCGGATGGGCGTGAGCGGCGTGCGCAGCTCGTGCGACGCGATCGACAAGAAGTCGTCGCGCGCGCTGATGGCCTCCTCGAGCTCGCGCACGAGTCGCGCGCGCTCGCGTTCGATCTGTAGGCGCTCGGTGACGTCGCGGAAGACGATGACGCTCACGAGCTCGTGCCCGTCGTGGAGCAGCGTGCCGAGGCCCTCGATCGGGACGCTCGTCCCGTCCTTGCGCCAGATCACCTCTCCGTCGACGGTGCGCGCCGCGCGGCCGCGCATGACGGCGTAGAGGTCGCACTCCTCGCCCGCGCAGTGGCGGCCGTCCGCGCGCGTGTGGTGGAGGAGGGCGTGGCCGGGCTGGCCGATGAGCTCGTCGCGCTTGAAGCCGGAGATGCGGCAGGCCGCCGGGTTGACGAACATGACGCGTCCGTCGGCGTCGAAGCCGCAGATGCCCTCGCCCACGGCGTTGAGGATAAGATCGTTCTGCCGGCGCACCGAGTCGAGGACCTCGGCGGCCCGGCGGCGCTCTTCGAGCACGCGCAGCTGCTCGGCCTGCCGCCGCACGTTCTCGCGATTGCGGTAAAGCTCGATGAAGACGTTGACTTTCGAGCGCAAGATGTCGGCCTCGAACGGCTTGAAGACGTAGTCGACGGCGCCGAGCGAGTAGCCGAGGCGGACGTGCTCCGACGCCTTGCTGATCGCCGTGATGAAGATGATCGGCACGTGCCGGGAGCGGTCGCGGTCGCGGATGATGGCCGCCGTCTGGAAGCCGTCGAGATCGGGCATCTGCACGTCGAGCAAGATGACGGCGAAGTCGCGGTTGAGGAGGTGTCGCAGCGCCTCCTGCCCCGAACGCGCCGTCACGAGCCGGCCGCCGAGCCCGCTCAGCACGGCCTCGACGGCGAACAGGTTCTTGGGCTCGTCGTCGACGACGAGGATCGAGACCTCGTCCTGCGAGCCGGTCGTGGCGTCGTTCATGTGACCTCCATTTCTCCCAGCGTCGACACGAAGGGAGCGATCTCGGACAGATGCAGCATGGTCGCCGCCGCGAGGGGCGCCTCGTCGTTGCCTTTCTGCGGGCCCACGGCCGCCGTCGTGGCGTTCTCGACGATGACGAGCCCGCCGCGGGCGCGCACCTTGGCGGCGCCCGCGCGGCCGTCGCCCTCGGCGTGCTCGTCGCGGCCGAGCAGCACGCACACGGCGCGCGGACCGAACGCGTCGGCCACGGACTCGAAGAGGACGTCGATGGAGGGGCGCGCGCCCTTGACCGGTCCCTCCGTCGAGAGCGCGAAGTGATTGCCGTCGACGAGGAGGTGATAGTCCGCGGGCGCGAGGTGAATGCGCCCCGACAGGATCGGGTCCTTGTCGTCGATGAGGCGGACCGGCAGCGCGCAGTGCGCCTGGAGGCTCACGAGGCGTCCGCGGTCGTCGCCCCCGGCGCCACCGAACAGCAGGACGAGCGGCAACGTGAACGCGCCGGGCAGGCCCACGAGGAACATGCTGGCCGTCTGGGAGGCGCCGGCGGGCGCGCCCACGACGACGATATCGTGCTCGCCTGCCTGGGGCGACGGGCGCTCGCGCGACCCCGAGGAACCGAGAAACGGAGCGCCGCGCGCCGTCCCCATGTCAGCCCAGCCTCCGAAACAGCCTGGCCTCGTCGTCGAGGACCTCGTAGCGGTCCTCGTACCCGCTGCCCCGCAGCGACTCGTGAGCGCCGATCCCCAGGATGCCGAGCCGGCACAGGCTCTCGTGCAGGAGCTCATGCACGCGCCGCCGCAGGTCCGCCCCGAAGTGAATCATGACGTTCCGGCAGATGATGACGTTGAACTCGTTGAACGACCGATCGGTCGCGAGGTCGTGCTGCCCGAACACGACGTTCTCGCGCAACGAGGCCGCGAAGGTCATGGTGTCGGCCCCGACGCTCAGGTAATCGGCGAGCGCCCGCCGCCCGCCCGCCTCGAGATAGCGCGCCTCGTAGGGCCGCAGGAGCTCGGCGGGGTAGACGCCGGCCTTGGCGCGCGCGAGGGCGCTTTCCGACAGGTCCGTCGCGTAGAGCCGCACGCGCGCGGAAAGGCTCTCTTCGACGAGGAGGATCGCCGTGGAGTAAACCTCCTCTCCCGTAGAACACCCCGCAAGCCATATGCGCACGAAAGGGTAGGTGCGCAAGAGGGGGACGATGCGCCGGCGCAGCGTCAGGTAGAAGCTCGGGTCGCGAAACATCCCGTTGACGCTCGCCGTGAGCGCGGAGTGCAGCCGCGTCATCGTGGGCCCGTCGCGGAGGACGCGCTCCTGCAGAGCCGAGACGGACGTCACGCTCTCCGCGTCGAGAGCGCCCAGCACGCGATGCTTGAGCGCGCTGCGCGCGTAGCCTCGAAAGTCGCTGCCATAACGACGCGCGATCCCCTCGAGCAGAAGCTCGATCTCGAGGTCCTCGATGCCGACGGCGGCTTCTGTGTCCAACGTCAAAGGACGCGTCCTCAGCGGTAGAGCCACACGCGCAACAGGGAGAGGAGCTGCTCGACGTCCACCGGCTTGGCGATGTAGTCGGACGCGCCGGCCTCGAGGCACTTCTGCCGGTCGGACTTCATGGCCTTGGCCGTGAGCGCGATGATGGGAAGGTCGCGGAAGCGGTCTTGCTCGCGGATGGCGCGCATGACCTCGAACCCGTCCATCTCCGGCATCATGATGTCGGTGAGGACGACGTCGACGCCGTCGCTTTTCTCGAGCGCCGAGAGACCGTCCTTTCCGTTCTCGGCGTAGGTCACAATCATGTCCTGACGCTCGAGCGCGCTCGTGATCGCGAAGATGTTGCGCAGATCGTCGTCGACGACCAGCACGCGCCGCCCCGCGAGCACGGGATCCTTGTGGTGCAGTTGCTGGAGCAACCGGCGCTTGGGCTCGGGCATCGCGTCCTCGACGCGGTGGAGGAAGAGCGCCGTCTCGTCGAGCAGCCGCTCGGGCGACTTGACGTCCTTGACGATGATCGACTCGGTGAGCCGGCGGAGCTCGGTCTCCTGCGCGCGCGTCAGCTCCTTGCCCGTGTAGACGATGATGGGCAGCTCGCGCAGCTCGGGCTGCTTCTTGATGCTCTCGATGAGCTCGAGCCCGCGCATGTCGGGCAGGCCCAGGTCGAGCACCATGCAGTCGAACCGGCGCGTGCCCAGCAGCGCGAGCGCTTCCTGGCCGGAGGCCACCGCCGTCGTCTCGACGTCGTCGTCGCTCACGAGCTCGACGATGCTCTGGCGCTCGCGGTCGTTGTCCTCGACGACGATGAGGTTCTTGATTCGCCGATCGACGAAGCCGCCCAGATCGCCGAAGGCCTTCTCGAGGGCCTCCTCCGTGGCCGGCTTCTGCAAGAAGGCCACGGCGCCGAGCTTCAGCCCGCGCGTTCGCTGGTCGTCGGCCGAGACGATGTGGATGGGGATGTGACGCGTGCTGGGGTCGTGCTTGAGGCGATCGAGGACCGTCCAGCCGTCGGTGTCGGGCAGGCGCAGATCGAGCGTGATGGCGGCGGGCTTGTACCTCCGCGCGAGCGCGAGGCCGGTGTCGCCCTCGAGCGCGACGACGACCTTGAAGCCGCGCGCTCGCGCGGCGTCGCGCATGATGCCCGCGAAGGTCGGATCGTCCTCGAAGGGCTGCGACACGACGATCGTGGGCGGCGAGGACGACTCGGTGAGCGGGCGGAGGATGCCGAGCGGCGCCACCGTGGGGCGAGGAGGCGCGACGTAGACATAGGCGCGCGGCAGGTAGAACGTGAAAGTGCTGCCGACCCCGGGCTCGCTCTCGACGCGGATCTCGCCGCCGAGCAAGCGCGCGATCTCGCGGCTGATCGACAGACCGAGGCCCGTGCCGCCGTACTTGCGGCTCGTCGTGCCGTCGGCCTGCTGAAAGGCTTCGAAGATGATGCGCTGCTTGTCGTCGGGGATCCCGATGCCACTGTCGGACACCGCGAACGCGACGACGACGTCGGCCGACTCGAGCGTCGCGGCGTCGCGGCTCCAGCCGCCCGTCGCGACGCGCATGGCGAGCGTCACGCTGCCGCGCTCGGTGAACTTGAAGGCGTTCGAGAGCAGGTTCTTGATGACCTGCTGCAGGCGCTTGACGTCGGTGTGCATCGCGCGCGGCAGCGCGCGCGCGATGTCGACGACGAACTCGACCTTCTTCTGCTCGGCGACGTGGCGGAAGGTGCGCTCGACGTAGTCCGCGAGGTCCTTGAAGGTGACCTCGCCGACGTCGACGACGACGGTGCCGCTCTCGATCTTGCTGAGGTCGAGGATGTCGTTGATGAGCGCGAGCAGGTCGTTGCCCGAGGCGTGGATGGTCCTCGAGAACTCGACCTGGCGGGCGGTGAGGTTGCCGTCGACGTTGCGCGAGAGCTGGTCGGAGAGGATGAGCAGGCTGTTGAGCGGCGTCCTGAGCTCGTGGGACATATTCGCCAGGAACTCGGACTTGTACTTGGAGATGAGCGAAAGCTGCTCGGCTTTTTCCTCCAGGCTCCGGGACGCGAGCTCGACTTCCTGGTTCTTGACCTCAAGAAGCTTGGCTTTCTCCTCA
>DATKFB010000573.1:0-5561 GCA_035544435.1 Polyangia bacterium | reverse complement strand
ATCGCGGCGCTGCAGGTGCGGCGCGGCAGCCTCACGGACGTCGAGCGCGTCGAGATCGAGAGCCACGTCGTTCACACGTACAACTTCCTCAAGAAGATCCCGTGGGGGAAGCGCTTCGCCGATGTGCCGCGCATCGCGGGCGCCCACCACGAGTACCTGAACGGCCGCGGCTACCCGCGCCACCTGCCCGCGGCGGACATCCCCGTCGAGTCCCGCATCATGACGATCGCCGACATCTTCGACGCGCTCACGGCGTCGGATCGCCCCTACAAAAAGGCCGTGCCCATCGATCGCGCGCTCGGCATCATCGAGAGCGAGGTCAAGGTGGGCCGCTGCGACGCCGATCTCTTCCGCGTCTTCGTCGAGGCCGAGGTCTACAAGAAGGTGTTGTGAGCGAGGCCCGGCTCTCGTGCCCGTGACGACGCTCGTCCGAGGTCGCGCGCGCGCCGCCGTCCCCGGCGAGACGCGGCGCCGCGTGGCCGCCCGCGTGCGGCTCGCGCTCCGCGCGCTCGGCCGGGCGCGGTGCGGCGCCACGCTCGTCTTCACGGACGACGACGAGATCCGCGCGCTCAACCGAGACTTCCGCAAGCAAGACCGCGCAACCGACGTGCTGTCGTTTCACCTGCAGGAGCTCGCGGGCGAATCCGATCCCGCGGGCGCCGGCGTCGAGCTCGGCGACATCGTGATCTCGGTCGAGACGGCGCGCCGACGGGCCCGCGGCAAGCGCCTCGTGGCCGAGCTCGAACGCCTCGCCATCCACGGCCTCTGTCATCTCTTCGGCCACGACCATAAGAAGCCCGCGCAGGCCAAGCTCATGTTCGCGCTCGAGAGAAGATTGCGTCGACTTTGAAGGGCAGATCAAAACCTCATGCCGCGCTTGGCGCGGAACATGAACCACTTGTACGTCAGGTAGCCGGCGCCGACGGCGGCCGGGACCCACAGGACGGTGCCGAGGCCGACGCCCAGCAACGCCGTGCCTCCCCATGCGACCGCGGCGTAGGTGCCCTTCTTCTTGGCCTCGGTCTTGTCGCGCTCGATCAGGCTCGTCGTCATCCGCGCCTCCGAAGGTAGCATGAGGTCTGGGCTCCCCGGGCGCCAGTGGCGCGCGGCGCCGTCAGTTCAGGTTTTGCGGCAATCCCAGGCGGAACGGCGCGATCTGCGCGTCGAAGGCCGCCCCGTCGGGCCGCACCATTTGATAGGTCCCCCGCATCGTGCCGGAGGCCGTCGCGATAACGCACCAGCTCGTGTATTCGAATTGCTGCCCCGGGTGCAGCAGCGGTTGCTCGCCCACGACGCCGTCGCCGCGCACCTCTTGGACGTTCCCGTTGGCGTCCGCGATGATCCAGTGACGGCTGCGCAGCTGCGCGGCCGCGTCGCCCTGGTTCTCGATGTGGACGGTGTAGGCGAAGGCGAACTGCCGCGACGACACCGAGGACCGTTCGGGGATGTATTCGCTCCGCACGGTGACCAGAATTCCTTGCGTGAGCGCGCTCGACATGACGACCTTGCGACGACCCTGCTGGACAACCTGCCAAAAGCGGGCGAATCATTCAAGCTCGCCCTCGCGAGGAGGTGAGACATGGCCCAACTGACCGAGAAGCACTGCGTGCCCTGCGAGGGGGGGACCCCTCCGCTCGACGATGCCACGGCGACGACGCTGCTCGCGCAGCTTGTGGGGTGGCGGCGCGTCCAGGCCGACGGGCCCAGGGGCGGCGCGCGCCTCACGAAGCAGTACCGGTTCAAGGACTTCGTAGGCGCGATGACGCTCGTCGACAAAATGGCCGTCGTCGCCGAGGCCGAGGGTCATCATCCGGACTTCTGCGTCCACTACAATCAGGTCGACGTCACGCTCTGGACGCACGCCGCCGGAGGGCTCTCGGAGAACGACTTCATCCTCGCCGCCAAGATTGACGCGCTCGAAGGGCTCGGCGGCGGCGCCTGATGCACGAGAAGGTCCTCATCGCGGGCGCCACCGGGCTCATCGGCACGGCCCTGACGGCGTCGTGCGCGCGCGACGGTCTGACCGTGGCCGCGCTCGTGCGCCCGTCCACGATGAGCCGCGCCGCCGCGCGGCTGCCCGGGGCGACGCTCCACGCGTGGGATGGCACGAAGGGACCGCCGCCGCCGGACGCCTTCGACGGCGTCGACGTGGTCGTCAACCTCGTGGGCGAGCCGATCGCCGGCCGACGTTGGTCGACTGTGCAGAAGCAGCGCCTCCGCGACAGCCGCGTGCTGGCGACGCGGATGCTCGTCGATGCGCTGCGTGGGGGAGGCAAGCGCCCGCGCGCGCTCATCCAGGCGTCGGGCACCGGGTTTTACGGCAACCGCGGCGACGACCTCCTCACGGAGGCCTCGGCACCCGGGGCCGGGTTCCTCGCCGAGCTCGCGCGCGAGTGGGAGGCGGAGGCGGAGAAGGCGTCGGAGCTCGGCCTGCGCGTCGTCATCCTGCGCAACGGGCTCGTGCTCTCGCGCGCCGGCGGTTTCCTCGCGACGATCTTGAAGCCCTTCCGTCTGGGCCTGGGCGGCCACGTCGGCACGGGTAAGCAATGGCTGCCCTGGATCCACGTCGAGGACGAGGTCGGCATCATCCGCCACGCAATGGCGAACGACTCTGTGAGCGGCGTGCTCAACGCCGTCGCGCCCGAGCCCGTGACGAACGCCGAGCTCACGACCGTCCTCGGGCGCGCGCTCCATCGCCCGACTGTCATGGCCGCGCCGGCCTTCGCGCTGCGCCTCGCGCTCGGCGGCGAGATGACCGAGGAGCTGCTCCTCGCGAGCCAGCGCGCCATGCCCGTGCGCACGCTCGAGAGCGGCTACAAGTACCGGCACCCCTTGCTCGAGCCCGCCCTCCGCGACCTCGTCTAAGCGGGCGCGTTGGAGGTCGCCGAGATCTTGCGGCCGGACGCCTGCGGAGCTCCGGCGCCTTCGAGCTCTTCGCGGATGGCGTCCCACTCGGCCTGCGTGATGCGGAGCCACTGCGCGACGACGGCGGGATCGAGCTGAGTGCCGGCGCAGGCCTCGATCTCGCGGCGCGCGACCTCGTACGTCCGGCACTTGCGATAGGGGCGGTCGCTCGTGATGGCGTCGTAGGTGTCGACGACGGCGAAGACGCGGGCGCCGACACAGATCTCTTCGCCGCGCAGCCCCTGTGGATAGCCCGTGCCGTCGAATCTCTCTTGATGGTGGAGCGGAATGAGGCGCGCGCGCTCGAGGAAGCCGATACCCTTCAAGATGTCGTAGCCGAGGGCAGGGTGCCGCCGCATCTCGACCCACTCCTTGTCGTCGAGCGGCCCGGGCTTGAGGAGCACGGCGTCGCGCACGCCGATCTTGCCGATGTCGTGCAGCGTCGCGCCGCGCTCGATGTCGTCGAGCTCGCGGCCCTCGATGCCGAGCTCGCGCGCGAGGCGCCGCGCGTACCGGCCCACGCGGCGCGAATGCCACTGCGTCTCCGAGTCGCGCAGGTCGAGCGCCGAGACGAGGCCGTCGAGTAGGTTCGACGTGCGCTCCTCGACGAGCGCGTCGAGCCGCTGATTGATGCGCTCGAGCTCCTCGGTTCGCCGCCGCAGCTCAGCGGTGACGCGCACATTCTCGTGCTGCAGGCGCGCCACCTGGAGCGCGCCGTCGACGGCGGCGCGAACCTCCTCGTTCTGCCACGGCTTCGTCAGCAGGCGATCGATGCCCACCTCGTTGATGGCGTCGAGCGCCGTCTCGAAGTCCGCGTATCCGCTCACGAGCAGGCGGCGCGTCTCGGGCGCGCGCTGCCGCGCCGCCGCGAGCAGCTCGAGGCCGCTCATCCCGGGCATGCGCAGATCCGACACGACGACGTCGAAGCGCTCGCGCTCGAGCAGTCCGAGCGCGTCCTCGGGCGAGCCGGCCGTCACGACCTGGACGTCGCCGCGTTCGTGGAAGAGGCGCGCGAAGGCGCGGCAGAGCACCGGCTCGTCGTCGACGTAGAGCACGCGAGAGGCCGCCGCCGACGCCGCCATGGGCCTTTCATCGGCGGCCGGAGCTGGACCCTTGACCCTCGACCGGCGGATTCTGCGCCTTTCGGGCGAGGCTTGTCGGGACATCCACGTATAAACGTTTACGTTTGGGCCCGCGACGCGGCGAGGCCTTGCTTCGGGGGCGTCCCGCGAGCGATGATGACGCCCGGCCACCGAATCAGTCCGTCGCATGGTCCACTCCTCACGACGCTCAAGCCTCGTCAGTGCGCCGCCGATGGCCGGGGCGCCGAACCGAAGCGCACCATCGGGGCGAGGGGGTCGGAAAGACAGTCAGTGAAGTCGCGCCGGGACGAAAAGACTCCAGGGGGGGGTGACGACGAGCGTCGCCCGCGGGAGCGTTTCAACGAGGGGGTGAGCGGACCCATCAAGGTGCGCTCGGAGCGGGACATCCTGCGCGAGACGTTCGACACCTTCGCGGAGGGTCTGTGCGTCGTCGGGGCCGCGGGCGCCCTCGAGGTATCGAACGCGTCGGGTGGGCGGCTCTTCGCGACGGCGCTCCGCGAGGAGCTCACGGCGGCGGCGCGCGAGACGATCGCCGGCGGCGCCGCTCTCGACCGCAGCCTCTCGCTCGCGGGTCGCACCTACGCGCTGCGCGCCTATCCCCTGTCGGGTCAGCGGGCCGTCCTGTCGCTGCGCGACACGACCGACGAGCGCGAGGACGAGGTGCGGCGCCTGCAGGCCGAGAAGCTCGCGTCGATCGGCATGCTCGCGGCGGGCGTCGCGCACGAGATCAACAACCCCACGGCCTTCGTGCTCGCCAACATCGAGGCGCTCACGGGGCACCTGCGCCTCCTGCAAGAGAAGGTGCGCGAGCTCCCGGAGGCCGTCATCGCGGGCCTCGGCCTGCCCGACGTGCTCTTCGAGGCCACGGCCATCCTCCAGGAATCGAAGGAGGGCATGGCGCGCATCCACCGCATCGTGCGCGACCTCGGGTCGTTCTCGCACGTCGACGACGACGGCGCGGCCACGCTCGACATCAACGCTGCCGTCGAGTCGGCCCTCACGATGCTACGAAACGAGATCAAGTACCGCGCGCGCATCGAGCGCGACCTGCGCTCGACGCAGGCCGTGCGGGCCAACCAGGCCCGCCTCGGCCAGGTGTTCCTCAACATCATCCTCAACGCCGCGCAGGCGCTCGACGAGACGGTCGCGAAGCGCAACGTCGTGCGCGTGCGCAGCTTCGACGATGGCGCGTTCGTCGTCGTCGAGGTCGAGGACAACGGCCCGGGCATCCCTTCGGAGGTCGTGCCGCGCATTTTCGATTCGTTCTTCACGACGAAGGCGCGCGGCATCGGGACGGGGCTGGGCCTGCCGATCTCGCTCGGCATCATCCGTTCGCTGGGCGGGCAGATCACGGTCGATAGCCGTCCCGGCGAGGGCGCGACCTTCCGCGTGCTCCTGCCCGCCGCCGCGCCCGTGCCCTCGGCTGTCACGCCGCCGTCCGAGGTCACGCCGGCGCCCCGCGAGTTCCCGCGCCGGCGCCTGCTCGCCGTCGACGACGAGCCGCTCCTGCTCAAGGCTTACCGGCGCATGTTGTCGGACTTCCACTCGGTCGAT